>CAYRNH010000208.1:0-4678 GCA_964425515.1 uncultured Thiotrichaceae bacterium
CTCAGCGTCTCTGCGGTTTCGCTTCTAATCTTTAGTTTTTAACAGACACACGTTTTTCTCTGTGTTCTCTGTGCCTCTGTGGTTCGGCTTCTAAGCCTTTACATCTAATACTTTACATCGACCGATAACCAAACTTTCTGCGTAGATCACGCAGGATGATGTATACCCATGGCCACAACAGTGTGCCGATCAGGCTGGGGGCGAAATACAGGCTGATATCGGGTGCCCGCCCAATGATGCCCGACACCCATAGCACCATGAGTTGTTTCAGTATCAGTAAAAAGAAAATAACGATGGATTGCTGCAGTAGTGAAGCTACACGTAAGCGCTGGTGCTGGTTGTGTACAATGTAAGCGACCAGGACCAGGCCGAGTGCGTGTTGGCCAAGGATGGCGCCGTGTGTGACATCGAGTAACAGACCAAGAAACCACGCAACAGTGACACCAATGCTGGCGGGAAGCGCCATCGCCCAGTAAATCAGTACCAGTGTCACCCAGTCGGGGCGGAATGCCCGTGCCCATTCTGGTAATGGCATGATGGTTAGCATGAACGCCAAAATAAACGTCAGGGTAATAATGCGTGCGTTAGCATTAATTCGCATGGTTACGCACCTCGTTCTTCCCGGACTTTTTCAGGTTTTTATCAGGCTGCGCTTCGATTTTTTTGGGCGGGTTGTGCCACACCAGGAGAACTTCGCGGCTACGGTTGAGTAATGCCAGAGGCTCTGCGCTCACCTGTAAAAAAGGATCGCCCGGCGGTCGTTCAATACTGGTTATTTTGGCGACTGGATAATTTGGCGGAAAAACGCCGCCCAGTCCGGAAGTAATGAGCAGGTCACCTACGCGGATGTCTGCATTGTGCGGAATGTGGCGCAGATCGAGTGAATCAATATTACCGGTGCCAAATGCAATCGCACGCAGACCGGTTCGATCAATCTGTACAGGCAGTGCATGGCTGGCGTCGGTAATCAGCATCAGGGTCGAACTGGTTGCGGTGACATGAACAATCTGCCCCATCACGCCGTGTGCGTCGATCACGGGCTGGCCCTGATAAACACCATCACGGCTGCTTTTATTGAGTATTAATAACTGTCGATAAGGATCAACATCCACGCTCATGATTTCAGCGACCAGTACCGATTCATTGATCTTGGGTGTCGCGCTGAGCAACTCACGCAAGCGTGCGTTTTCTTTTTCGATAATGTCCAGTTTTTGTAATCGCACCCGGCTTTGCAGTTGCAGCTCTTTCAAATGGCGATTTTCTTCGAGCAGGCTTTCGTGTGTAGAGAATGCTTCTTCACTCCAGTAGAAAAAGCGAACGGGCAAATCCACGGTGTATTGCAGAGGGTACAGGAATTGCGATAAACCATTGCGTAGAAATTCGAGCTGGTGCCAGCGATGATCTGCGGTCATTAATACAATTGAAGCCACGACCAGAAGCAGCGCTCTGAGAAAAACCGATGGACCTTGACGAAAAAGTGTTTGCATCAGAACGGAGGCATTGTGTTAAGAGTGTCAGTACAGCAGTGCTGTGCGGACAAAGCAGGACAGTATTGGCTGTCCTGCAATGGCGTTATTCCACAGCGAGAAAATCGCCACCGTGCTGATCGATCAGTTCGAGAACACGACCACCGCCTCGCGCGACACAGGTGAGCGGTTCCTCGGCCATAATGACGGGCAGGCCGGTTTCTTCCATGATCAGGCGATCCAGATCGCGTAACAAAGAGCCGCCACCGGTGAGCACGATGCCACGTTCGGCGACGTCGGCACCCAGTTCGGGCGGGGTCTGTTCCAGAGCGGTTTTGACCGCGCTGACAATGCCGTGCAGAGGTTCCTGCAGGGCTTCGAGAATTTCATTACTGTTGAGCGAGAAGCTGCGTGGAATACCTTCGGACAGATTGCGACCTTTGACCTCGATTTCGAGCAGGTCTTTGCCGGGGTAGGCGGTGCCGATTTCGTGCTTGATTCTTTCTGCCGTAGTTTCACCAATCAGGATGCCGTAGTTACGACGCACATAAGCAATAATGGCATCGTCGAATTTGTCGCCACCGATACGCACCGAAGCGGCATAAACGATACCGTTCAGCGATATCACCGCGACTTCCGAGGTGCCACCGCCGATATCCAGCACCATCGAACCGCGGGCTTCATCGACTGGCATGCCTGCGCCGATCGCAGCGGCCATGGGCTCCTCGATCAGGTAGACGCTACGCGCACCGGCACCTGCGGCCGATTCGCGAATCGCACGGCGTTCCACCTGGGTCGCGCCACAGGGCACGCAGATCAGGACGCGTGGGCTGGGTCGTAACAGCTGGCTTTCGTGCACCGAGCGAATAAAGTGCTGCAACATTTTCTCGGTAATATTGAAGTCCGCGATCACACCGTCGCGCATCGGGCGAATCGCAGTGATATTTTGCGGTGTCCGGCCCAGCATGTTCTTGGCTTCCTTACCAAAGGCTTCGATGCTCTTGGGGCCACCGGGGCCGCGGTCCTGGCGAATAGCAACCACCGAGGGTTCGTTGAGCACAATACCTTTGCCACGCGCATAAATTAGAGTATTCGCGGTGCCAAGATCTATAGAGAGATCGTTCGAGAACATTCCCCGAAAGCGTTTCAGTAACATGAGGCAAGACCTGTTGAATTCATTATAATTTTAGTTATAGCCAGAGAATATAGGACATCGGGCAACATTTTTGCCAATTTTGCCAAAAATGAGCGGGTACTCTAGCAACCGTTCTCTCTGTGGGCAAGCGGAATCACCGCTGGATAGCGACTACAGAGACTGATCATGTGTCGTTTGGTTCCCTCTATAAACACTGGTGTATAGAGACAAAGACCAGAGTATGCTAACTTCCCGCCTCTTGAACAAAGTCTTGAACACACCGCACGGAGTCTGTATGACAATCGACAGCGACCAGGTCAAAAAAATTGCGCATCTCGCCCGTGTCAAAATCGAGGAGGCCGATGTGCCTGGATACACCTCTAATCTGGGCAATATTCTGGATATGTTCGAGCAAATGAAGGCGGTGGATACCACCGGTGTTGTGCCCATGTCGCATCCACTGGATGCGGTGCAGCGGCTGCGCCCGGATGTTGTCCGCGAGAGCGACCAGCGCGAAGTATTCCAGCGCATCGCCCCGGACACGCAAAACGGCCTTTATCTGGTTCCCCGCGTCATTGAATAAATGACCAACATCCCGGCATAGATTGAAACATGAGTGAATTTCACACCCAGTCCCTGAGCGAGCTATCGATTCTGCTGCAGTCAGGCGAAGTCAGCAGTTCGCAGCTGACCGAGTATTTCCTGGCACGCATCAAACAGCACGACCCCCGACTCAACAGTTTTATCAGCACCACCGAAGAGCTGGCCATGCAGGCCGCCGCTGCGGCCGATGCGAGATTGAAATCAGGGTCTGGCGATGCGCTGTGTGGCGTACCGATCGCGCACAAGGATATTTTCTGTACCGAAAGCGTGCGTACCAGCTGCGGTTCAAAAATGCTGGATAATTTTATTTCGCCCTACGATGCCACCGTGGTACAGCTGCTCAAACAGGCGGGCGTGGTCATGCTGGGTAAAACCAACATGGATGAATTTGCCATGGGCTCATCCAACGAAACCAGCTATTACGGTGCGGTGAAAAACCCATGGAACCTGGAATGCGTGCCGGGCGGCTCTTCCGGTGGTTCCGCGGCCTGTGTCGCGGCGCGACTTGCTCCCGCAGCCACCGGGACCGATACCGGCGGTTCGATACGTCAGCCAGCGGCACTGTGTGGTATCACCGGGATCAAGCCCACCTACGGCACGGTATCGCGTTACGGCATGATTGCGTTTGCATCCAGTCTTGATCAGGCCGGGCCGATGGCACAAAGCGCCGAGGATTGTGCGCTGTTGCTGAACGCCATGACCGGCTTCGATGAAAAAGATTCCACCAGTCTGGAACGCGATAAAGAAGATTATCTCAATGCGATCAATCTGCCCCTGCGCGGTTTGCGCATCGGCTTGCCAAAAGAATATTTCGCCCAGGGCATGGATGCAGAAGTCGAAAAAGTGATTCAGCAGGCGTTGGAACACTATAAATCTCTGGGCGCCGAGTTAATCGAAATCGAACTACCCAACAGCGGTTTATCGGTACCCGTCTATTATGTAGTCGCCCCCGCAGAATGTTCGGCGAATCTGTCGCGCTTTGATGGCGTGCGTTACGGTTACCGTTGTGAAGATCCAAAAGACCTGACCGATCTATACGAGCGTTCTCGCGGCGAAGGTTTTGGTGCCGAAGTGAAACGCCGGATTCTGGTCGGTGCCTATGCGCTGTCGGCAGGTTATTACGATGCCTATTATTTAAAAGCACAGCAGCTACGTCATTTGATCAGCGATGATTTCAAAAAAGCATTTGAAAAAGTCGATGTCATCATGGGGCCGACCGCGCCCGGTACTGCATTTAAGATCGGTGAGAAATCGGATGATCCAATATCGATGTATCTTTCCGATATTTACACCATCGCAGTGAATCTTGCCGGTTTACCGGGCATGTCGATCCCGGCAGGTTTTGCCAATGGTATGCCGGTGGGCCTGCAGCTGGTCGGTAATTATTTTGACGAAGCGCGGTTGCTCAATATTGCTCACCAGTACCAGCAGGAAACGGACTGGCACCAGCGAATCCCGAAGGGATTCGAATGAA
>CAYRNH010000209.1:0-4648 GCA_964425515.1 uncultured Thiotrichaceae bacterium
CCGCCGTCCTTACAGGAATCGGAATAGCCCAGCATCACTTCCTGCTGGTTGCCGGATGCTGCGAGCAGGCCTTTGTACACCGGATTTTCATAAAGCGCACCGAGCACGCTTTCGATGTGGTTGAGATCTTCGATGGTTTCGAACAAAGGTGAAATCTGGATGCGGCAGTGCCAGCTGCCATCTTTATTTTTGCCTGCGAGTCCAACCAGTGATGCCAGCCACATGACTTCCATAATATGGCTGGCCTGGTGGGTCATGGAAATCACATAGGTACCGAAGGCATCCGGGCTGATTTCACCGTGCATGCGTTGCATGACGTTCAATACATCGATGGTTTCCTGGTTGGCTTCCTCGAGTCTGTCGCGATCCAGCACAAAATCCGGGCGTGGATTGGCCAGCAGATCGGCCAGCAGATTGAGGCGTGCCGATTCGTCGAGTTCGCGGTAGTTCAGATTGGAGTCGAGCTGCTGCAGAATTTCCGCAACCGCATCGCTGTGGCGATTCGATTCCTGGCGCACGTCGAGCTGCATCAGATAAAAACCAAAGGATTCCACCAGTCGAATCAGGTCTTTCAAAACCAGGTCAGCGACTTTGTGATCACCGTGGCTGTAAAGCGAGTCACGGATCAGGTACAGGTCTTCGAGAAAACCGGCTTCAGAGGCATACGCGTGTTTGTAACTCGGGCGGTCTTCAAAAACGCCGTCGATCTGGTTGCGCACGCGATCCAGGTTTTGCTGTAAGCGATATCGCATGAATGCGATCTTGCGCCGGTAAGGGGCTTCGCTGTAAACCCCCGGCTTGGTGGTGAATACTTCGAAACGCAGATTTTCGTCTCGGCTTAAACTTTCGCTGAATTCACGACTTGGAGAGCAGAGCTGACTGGAATGCGTCAACTGGGTAAAGATTTCGGTGAGCAGGCGAACATATTCCTGCAATGCGGTTTTGGATTGCAACCGCAACGCGAGTTCGGTGGTTTCGGGTTTGACATTGGGGTTGCCATCGCGGTCGCCGCCAATCCACGAGCCGAAATGCAAAAAGCTGGGCACCTGAATCTGCGCTTCCTTGTAATGATCGTGGATTCGAGTTTCAAGATTGCGATAAATCACCGGTACTGCACGGAACAAACTTTCGCGGAAATAGTACAGGCCGTTTTTGATTTCGTCGCGCACCTGGGGGCGAGCTTCGCGCACCTCATCGGTGCGCCATAAAATCTGAATAAGGGTTTCGAGTTCGTCGATGATGTCATGATGTTGCGCTTTGCCGAGGCGGGTGTCGTTGAGTTTCTCATTGGTAAGAAAAATACGACGCAGGGCATACATGATGCTGCGGCGTTTGGCTTCGGTAGGATGCGCGGTAATCACCGGAATGTAGGCCAGTCGATTGAGTAGCTCCTGCATTTGTTCAGCATTGACGCCATCGAGTTTGAGTTCTGCGAGTACCGAATCGAAGGAACCGCGCCAGAGGCCATCGCCCTTGCTGCCGCGATCACGCATCCGGCGCCGGCGCTGCTGGTGCTGAGACGCTTCTTCGGCAATATTCACCAGACTGAAATAGGTGCTGAATGCGCGGATCACCTGCGCCAGTGTCTGTGTGTCGAGCGACTCGATAATGGCCATGAGCCGCGCACGTTTTTGCGGATTATTGACTTTGTGCAAGCTGATAAAACCGGTACGCAGGCGTTCCACCGCATCGTAGACTTTGGCGCCCGCCTGGGTCAGCAGAACATTGCCGAGCAGATTGCCAAACAGCTTGACGCGAGCCCGCAGCTGCTTGTCGATTGAGCTTGTATTGAGCAGCCCGGCGGCCTTGGGTGGCGTAATTTCGGTCGTGGTTTCGTGCTTGTCAGTTAACATGGGTTGCCTTCGAGATAAAATCTTTTGAGTATTGATAGCCCAGCGCTGTCTCGCCTGAACTGTGGCAAGGCGCGGTATTATAGCTCAGGTTGCCATGGCGAGATACTTCCAGCCTAGTTTACAGGCTTTGTAGCGGATCTAACTTGTTGAATTAAAATAATAGTGCCCGGATACAGGCCGGAAAACAGGTGCCGACCGGAGGAAATTAGGCTAGTCTTTATCAGAAAAAGGATCAGCATCTGCGTTTTCATCACGCGAAGGTGAGCTGAATTGTATGAACAGAACAGCTGGTAATCGAAATCATGTCCAAATTAACTGAATTGAAGTCCTGGAAAGCGCTCGAACAGCATTTTAAAGCGATTGAAAATACTCATATGCGCGATCTGTTTGCCACAGATCCGAAGCGTTTTGAAAAATTCAACGCACACATGGATGATATTCTGCTCGACTATTCCAAAAATCGCATCACCGAAGAAAGCTTTGGTTTATTGATGGATCTGGCGCGTGAAGTCAATGTAGAAGGCTGGCGTGACAGCATGTTCGCTGGAGAACCGATCAATATCTCAGAATATCGGCCTGCTTTGCACACCGCTTTGCGCAATCGCAGCAACACACCGGTGATGGTCGATGGCGAAAATGTGATGCCCAAGGTGAACCGGGTGCTGGCGCAGCTGCGTTATTTTTCCGAGCGTGTGCGTGGTGGTCACTGGCGTGGTTACAGCGGTCATCTGATTAAGGATGTGGTCAATATTGGTATCGGCGGTTCAGATCTGGGCCCGCATGTGGTTTGCGATGCGATGAAGCCCTATGCGCAACGCGGCATGAATGTGCATTTTGTTTCCAACGTTGACCCGACCCATCTCACCGAGATTTTGAAAACGGTGGAACCTGAATCCTGCCTGTTCATTATTTCCTCAAAAACGTTTACTACCCAGGAAACCATGATGAACGCGCACAGTGCGCGCGAGTGGTTTGTGAATATCACCAACAATGAGGCTGCGGTGGCAAAACATTTTGTGGCTGTGACCACGAACAGGGAAAAGGCTGCCGAATTCGGAATTTTGCCTGAGAATATGTTCGAGTTCTGGGACTGGGTGGGTGGTCGTTATTCGTTGTGGTCTGCAATCGGTCTACCGATTGTGCTGTATCTTGGTATGGACCGCTTTGAAGAAATGCTGGAAGGTGCACACGCCATGGATCTGCATTTTAAAAACACACCGCTGGAAAAAAATATTCCGGTGATTCTCGCCATGCTGGGCATCTGGTACAACAATTTTTTCAATGCTCAGAGCCATGCAGTGATTTCATACAACCAGTATTTGCGACGTCTGCCTGCGCATTTGCAACAGCTGGACATGGAAAGCAATGGCAAGACCATCAATCGCCAGGGCGAGCGTGTGGATTATCTCACCGGTCCAATCATCTGGGGCGAGACCGGCAGTAACTGCCAGCACGCGTTTTTCCAGTTGTTGCATCAGGGCACAAAACCGGTACCGGCCGATTTTATGATTCCGGCGCGCACCTTGAACCCGCTCAGCGGACAACATCGTGTTCTGCTGGCCAACTTTTTTGCCCAGACCCAGGCGCTGATGATTGGCAAGACCCGCGCAGAAGCACTGGCGGAACTGGAAAGCGAAGGCGTAGATCCAGAAAAAATTGCTGAAGTATTGCCACACAAAATTTTTGAAGGCAACAAGCCGACCAATTCGATCATGTTCGATCAGCTTAATCCCAGAACACTGGGTGCGCTACTGGCGATGTATGAACACAAGGTGTTTGTTCAGGGCGTGGTCTGGAATATTAATTCATTCGATCAATGGGGTGTGGAATACGGTAAGAAACTCGCAGGTGATATTCATCATACGCTGCTCGCACGCGAGCTTTCAGAAAAATACGATTGCTCTACCAATGGCTTGATCGAACATTATTACCAGCTGCGTTATGGTAACGAAGAGTAGCGCATGACGATTCAGGCTGTCCGCGAATAAAATCTAAAAGATCAATCTGGCCGCGAAATACGCAAATAAAATTGATCTATCCGCAAATGAACGCTAATAAACGCAAATAAAAGTTAAAAGATTAGTCTGGCCGCAAAGAACGCAAAATACGCAAATTTAAATCAAGTAAAAAGTGCTGGTTAAGTGCCGTGCGCCGCAGGCGCACAAACAAAAACATTAGCGTTTATTTGCGTTCATTAGCGGACTAAAGTTTTTTCTGTTTCGCCAGCGCCATAGTGATGTGTTCGGCGACCACCGTGGTTGCTGTCGGTAGTGCCAGTTCAAGTTGCTGAATAATTTTTTCTGAGTACGGTGCATTACCCAACGCGATCACCAGGTTGCGTTGCCATTGTTCAAAACCGATGCGCCGCATTGCAGAACCTTCTGTGCGGCGCAAAAACTCTGCTTCATTCCAGGCAAACAGCTCCAGTAGACCGGGGGCATCCAGTGGATGGCGCGCGGCAAAATCCGGTTCTGCGCTGGGTGCGGCGAACCGGTTCCAGGGGCAGCACAGCTGACAGTCGTCACAACCATAAATCCGGTTACCGATGGCGTGATGAAATTCTTCTGCGATCACACCTTTATATTCAATGGTTAGATACGAAATGCAGCGCCGCGCATCGAGCTGGTAGGGCGCGACGATGGCCTGGGTTGGGCAAATGTCTATGCAGGCTGAACAACTGCCGCAGTGGTTTTCGTTTTTTGTGGTCGATATCGGCAGGGGCAGGTCGGTGTAGAGCTCGCCGAGAAAGAACCAGGAACCGGCTTTCTGGTTGATCAGATTGGTGTGCTTGCCGA
>CAYRNH010000210.1:0-4589 GCA_964425515.1 uncultured Thiotrichaceae bacterium
TGACCTTTCGTCAGCTGCTAAATGACTGTTGACCCGTGTGGAAAAGGGCGTTTATGCTTCTCATTCTCACGGCGAATGTTAGGGGTGACGATATATCTGATTCAAACACGCTAACAGCTGGATACGCGTTCCGTGCTCCGCGTTATTATGGTAGTTCGCATCCTCTCTTTCGGCTGTTTTCACTTTTGTTTACCCTTCTTGTTATCGCCGCATTTTCGGGTACTACGCAGGCCGCAGATCGCACGGTCCGTATCGGTGTGCTCGCGTATCGAGGGATAGACAAGACACTTAACAACTGGGCGCCCACCGCCCAGTATCTGACCCGGCATATTCCGGGCTACAAGTTTTCGATCGTACCGTTGAATAATGACGATATCGGTTCTGCGATAAAATCACGTTCGGTGGAATTTGTGCTGACCAATCCGGGTTCATACGTTGAGCTGGCATCGGCCTATGGCATCACACGCATTGCCACGCTCGAGAGTAAAACCCAGCAGGGTGGCACCAGTAAGTTTGGTGCCGTCATCTTTACTCGTACAGATCGCCGTGACATCCGAGATCTCGCTGACTTGAAGGGCAAGCGTTTCATGGCCGTGCATAAAAACGCTTTTGGTGGCTGGTGGTTGGCCTGGCGTGAATTAAAGCACAATGGGATTAATCCGCATTCGGATTTCAAACAACTTGTGTTCGCCGGTTTTCCGCAGGACAAAATTGTGTATGCTGTGCGCGATGGTAAGGTTGATGCGGGCACGGTGCGTACCGGTCTGCTCGAAAGTATGGCGCTTGCTGGAAAAATCCGGTTACAAGATTTCCATGTTCTTAATGCGCAGCATGTAGACGGATTTCCCTATCTATTGAGTACGAAACTCTATCCGGACTGGGCCTTCGCCGTCCTTCCCAAAACGGCCGCCGACCTGGCGCCGAAAGTTCTGATCGCATTGTTGCAGATGAAGCGCGGTGATGCCGCCGCAGTGGCGGGCGGCTATGCTGCATGGAGTGTGCCCCTGGACTATCACAGTGTTGAACAATTGATGATGGAGTTGCGTGTCGGTGTCTACCGTGATTACGGTAAACTTGGTTTCATCGATTTCCTCAAACAGTATTGGCACTGGTTGGCCGCTATTGTGACCATGTTACTGGTACTTGGCATCGCCTATGTCATTACCTTTCGTATTAACCGCGAACTCGAACACACTAAAACCCGCCTGGAAAATATTAATAAGGAACTGGAAGCATTTTCCTATTCGGTATCACATGATCTACGTGCGCCCCTGCGTAGCATTGATGGGTTTGGTCTGGCCTTGCTGGAGGATTATGGTCATGTGCTCGAAGGTGAAGGCAAGGTTTACCTGGAGCGTCTGCGCGCCAATACCCAACGCATGGGTGAGCTGATCGATGCGATGCTTGAACTTTCCCGTGTCACCAGAGCGGAGATGCATGCCGAGACCGTAGACTTATCTGTGCTGGCCAGGTCGATTGCAGCAGAATTAGCGGAGGCGAATCCTCAGTGCTCAGTCAAGTTTATATGTAAACCGGGTATCCGGGTACAGGGTGATCCAAGGCAGTTGCACATAATGATGGAAAACCTGCTAGCCAATGCATGGAAATATTCTGGAAAGGTCACACATCCGCGAGTAGAGTTCGGTTCATGGATGAACGCCGGCAAGCTAACCTGTTTTGTACGCGATAATGGCGTAGGCTTCGATATGGCCAATGCCGGTAAACTGTTCGGTGCATTTCAACGCTTACATACCGAGGCGCAGTTTCCTGGCACCGGTGTGGGACTGGCTACGGTAAAACGCATCATCCAGCGCCATCACGGGCACGTATGGGTCGAGTCTTCTCCGGGTGCGGGCGCCACCTTTTATTTCAGCCTTAAATAACGAATCATAAATGGAGATATTTCATGGGATCTTTTGATAATAAACCCATCATGTTGGCAGAGGACAATCCCGACGACGAAATGCTCACTCTGCGGGCGCTCAAGCAGAACAATATTGCAAACGATGTGGTCATCGCACGCGATGGTGTGGAAGTGCTGGATTACCTGTTCTGCCGGGGCGCTCATAGCGGACGCAATCCAGCAGAGCTGCCTGCCATGCTATTGCTGGATTTGAAAATGCCGAGAATGGGCGGGCTCGAAGTGCTGGAACATTTGCGAAGCGACCCGCGCACTGAACTGTTACCGATCATTATTCTCACCTCGTCCAAAGAAGAGCAGGACCTCATACAAGGATATAAACTGCATGCCAACAGCTATATCCGCAAACCAGTGGACTTCGCTCAATTTATTGATGCTGTCAAACAAATCGGAATGTACTGGCTGGTGTTGAACGAACCACCGCCACTCAGGAATAACAAATGAAGCGACCGTTGCGCCTCCTGATTGTTGAAGACTCGAATGATGACGCAGTCCTGACACTGCGCGAGTTGCGCAATACCTTCGATGTGACCCATGAGCGCGTTGAAAATGCTGACGCTATGCAACGCGCCTTGCGTGAACAAGCATGGGATATTGTATTGTCAGATCACAAACTACCAGCGTTCGATTCATTCGGTGCCTTGCGTGTATTGCAGGAGTCCGGTATGGACCTGCCGTTCATTATTGTTTCGGGCACGATTGGTGAAGAGGTGGCGGTAGCGGCGATGAAGGCCGGTGCACACGACTATTTACTCAAAGGCCATTTGCAGCGCCTGGTACCCGCGATAGAACGTGAGTTAAACGACGCCGAGATAAGGCGCGCGGGCAGACAGGCCCAGGAGACGCTGATCAAACTGTCGCAGGCAGTGGAGCAAACTGCGGATATCATGTTCATCACTGACCTCGATGGCTGCATCGAATACGTCAATCCCGCGTTCGAGCGAGTCACCGGTTATAGCGCGGCCGATGCTATCGGCAAAACGCCAAATATTCTCAAATCCGGACGGCATGACCCAGGCTTCTATCAGCATCAGTGGGAAACCATTCAGGCAGGCAGGGTATACCAGGAGATTTTGATTAATCAGAAAAAGAGCGGTGAGCTGTATTATGAAGAAATCACCATTACACCGCTGACAACGTCTGATGGCCGCATTACTCACTTTATTTCAACCGGCAAGGACGTTACTGAACGCGAGCGTGCGCTCGAGGAACTGCGCGAAAGTGAACAACGTTTTCATGGCACCTTTGACCAGGCCGCAGTCGGGATTGCGCACGTTGCGCTGGACGGACATTGGCTGCGAGTCAATCGTAAAATGTGTGACATCGTCGGCTATCCAGAAAATGAATTGTTGCAACTAACGTTTCAGGATGTAACGTATTCAGAAGACAAAGGTGTGGAGCAGGATTCAATCCGCCAACTGCTAGCGAGTGAAATTCCATACTTTACCCTGGAAAAACGCTATGTTCGCAAGGATGGCGCGGTTATCTGGATTAATCTCACCATGTCATTGGTGCGTGACAACGAAGGTGCCCCCAGGTACTTCATTTCAGTGGTGGAGGATTCCACCCGACGCAAGGAGGCCGAGGTGCAGTTGCTATACCTCGCCAACCATGACGCACTCACCGGACTTGCTAACCGTACCATGCTGCAGGATCGGCTCGATCAGGCGATCGCTTTTGCCGGTCGCTCCGAGCACGCCGTGGCGGTGATGTTTATCGACATGGATCGATTCAAGAATATCAATGACAGTTTAGGGCATGACATCGGCGATCGTTGCCTGCTGGCAATTGCGGAGCGACTGTCGGAGGCTGTGCGCGGGGGGGATACCGTGGCACGGCTCGGTGGTGACGAATTCGTTATCGTATTAGGAGAATTGAACCGCCCGGAAGACGCTGCCACGGTAGCGACGCAGGTGCTGGCGGCGGTGTCCAGACCATTAGTCATGGAAGGTCATGAACTGACACTATCGAGTAGCATCGGCATCAGTATCTATCCAAAGGACGGTCTGGATGTGCACTCCTTGTTGAAAAACGCTGATGCCGCACTGAATCGTGCCAAGAATGCCGGCCGGAATTCCTACCAGTTCTATGCCTCGGAAATGAATGCGCATGCGCTGGAGCGACTCACTTTGGAGAGCGACCTGCATTCTGCCTTGAAACGGGACGAGTTCCGACTGCTCTACCAACCGCAAGTGGATGCTGTCAGCGGCGAGATCGTTGGTGTCGAAGCCTTGCTACGCTGGCAGCCTCAGGGTGGGGAAATGTTGTCACCCGACAGCTTCCTGCAGCTGTTAGATGAATCCGGTCTGATTTTGTCTGTCGGTGAATGGGTTTTGCGCACGGCCTGTACTCAAGCCAGTGAATGGGCCGGGCAGGGAATGCCCATGCGTGTGGCGGTGAATATTTCAGGCGTTCAGTGCCAGCGGCAGGATGTGGTTGAAATGGTAGCGAGGATATTACAGGAAACAAACTGCAATGCAGAATGGCTGGAAATTGAAGTGACTGAGAACGTACTCATGAAGGATGCCGACAAGACAACCGAGATACTGCTGTTGCTAAAAGAGATGGGTGTGTATTTGGCCATCGACGATTTCGGCACGGGCTACTCCAGTTTAAATTATCTAAAACGTTTTCCAATAGACACTCTCAAGATCGACCAGTCCTTTGT
>CAYRNH010000211.1:0-2307 GCA_964425515.1 uncultured Thiotrichaceae bacterium
CCACCAAAAAAAATACTGTGCAATTCACGTTGACCGGTGAGTTCCAGTTCAGCATCAAGATCACGCATTAACGCGCGCACATACCCGGCCTCGTCGATATCGTTTTTAGGCTGGTGTGAATTGAAATCACAGTACGGACATTTGCGCACACACCAGGGAATATGAATATAAAGACTGAGTGGCGTCGTGGTTGAATCGGACATTAACTAGTGATGAATGTGCATGCGGCGGTTAAGCCACATAAGCAATAACAAACCGGGAATAGCGCAGAGCGAACAAAAAATATAAAACGCAGGCCAGCCAAAACTTTCTGCAAGATAACCCGTCGGTGCCGCGGCAAACACGCGCGGTATGCCCATAAAACTGGTGAGTAGCGCGTATTGTGTGGCAGTGAATTTTTTATTGGTCAGGCTAGCCATAAAACCGATATAGGCGGCTGTGCCGAGACCAAGACTGAGATTTTCAAATGCAACTACGCCTGCGAGCCATGCTGTGCTATGACCTATCGTTGCGAGCAGTGCAAAACCAGCGGTTGATATGCTCTGTAAAACACCGAACCAGAGCAGGCTGGCATAAATGCCGATGCGCATGATCAACATGCCGCCGATCAGAGTGCCGCCGATGATCGCCCAGAAACCAAACAATTTACTGATGACACCAATTTCTTCAGTGCTAAAGCCCAGACTTAGATATAACGGGGTAGTCATCTGTGTGGCCATGATATCGCCGATTTTATAAAGCAGGATGAAACCTAAAATCGCGATAGCATTGTCACGGCTGAAATATTCGAGAAAGGGTTCGAACACCGCTTCGCTGAGCCTGCGCGGGTGGCTCTGCATTTCAGGTTCCTGCGCGAACAGCGTGGCAACTGCGCAGCAGGCCATAGCGAAAGCCATGATCAGGAATACCGACTGGAATGACATGTAATTCGCCATGATCAGACCGCCACCCGAGGCCAGCAACATTCCCAGGCGGTAACCGCTGACATATAAAGATGCGCCCATGCCCTGCTCGTCATCGCTCAGTGATTCACGGCGGTAGGCATCGATTACACTATCCTGGCTGGCAGAAAAAAAGCTCAGTAACAATGCAGCGAGCGCGGTGACGAATAGCAGGTGCGCGGGATTGGAAAAAGCAAGCAGGGCGATCGCGCCCACCAGTGCAATTTGCCAGATCAGTAACCAGCCACGCCTGCGCCCGAGCAATAATGGCACATAGCGGTCCATAATCGGTGCCCAGAGAAATTTCAAGGTGTAGGGCAGGCCGACCAGTGCGAACAGACCGATGGTGCCAAGATCAATATGACCTTTGACCATCCACGCCTGTAATAATGAACCGGTGAGCAATAATGGCAGGCCACTCGAAAAGCCCATGACAAAAGACACCAGCATGCGCCTGCTCAGCAGTGCGATAAAAACCTGACGCCAGGATTTTTTGTGCTGCTCCAGTTCGGGCTGCTGAGTCATTTAGCTGAGCTTGAAATCGTAATCAATAATCAACGGCGAATGATCGGAAAAGCGTTCTTCTTTATAGATCGCAGCTTTTTTCACCAGCGGTTTTAGATTGGGCGTGATGATTTGATAATCAATACGCCAGCCGGTGTTATTCGCCCAGGCCTGACCACGGTTCGACCACCAGGTGTACTGGTTCGCTTCCTGATTGACCACGCGAAACGCGTCGACAAAACCGGCCTCGTCAAATAATGTATCCATCCAGGCACGTTCTTCCGGCAGGAAGCCTGAGTTCTTCTGGTTGCTTTGCCAGTTTTTGATATCAATTTTTTTGTGTGCAATGTTCCAGTCGCCACAGATGATAAATTCGCGGCGCTTGCGGCGCAGGCTTTGCAAATACGGCATGAAGCGTTCCATAAAATCAAACTTCACCGCCTGGCGTTCTTCACTGGATGAGCCCGAGTGCATATACAGCGAAATCACACTGAGTTTTTCGAACTGAAATTCGAGATAGCGACCCTCGATATCAATATCGTGCCAGCCCAGGCCTTCGATAATTTTTTTCGGCTTCACCTTGCTATAAATTGCCACGCCGCTATAGCCTTTTTTCACTGCGTCGTGGTAATGGCAGTGATAGCCTTCCGGGCAGAATACTGGATCGGCGAGCTGGTGCTCCTGCGCCTTGGTTTCCTGAATACAGATGACATCGGCATCGACTTTTTTCAGCCAGTCAAAAAAGCCTTTTTTGGCCGCTGCGCGGATACCATTGGTGTTGGCGGAGATGATTTTCATAGCGGTGCATCATACCCGTGCTGTCACATGTGTGCCAGCATCGTTATACTCTACAAAAGTCTGA
>CAYRNH010000211.1:2407-4579 GCA_964425515.1 uncultured Thiotrichaceae bacterium
GAAACCTCTGTCAATGGGAAACAAAGATGCATAAATATAAACAACAGTTTATCGAGCTTGCGCTGAGACACGAAGTGCTGCGTTTTGGTGAATTCACCCTCAAGTCGGGTCGTATTAGCCCGTATTTTTTCAACGCAGGCCTGTTCAACACTGGTGGCGCACTGGCCATGCTGGGCAGCGCCTATGCCTCGGCACTGGTGAGTCATGGGATCGACTACGATATTCTGTTCGGCCCGGCCTACAAGGGCATCCCGCTGGTGGCCTCGCTCGCAGTCGCGCTCGCCAGAGAACACGGTCTCGACAAGCCGTATGCGTTCAATCGCAAGGAAGCCAAAGACCACGGCGAAGGCGGCAATATTGTCGGCGCTGCTCTCAAGGGTGATGTGCTGATCGTCGATGATGTCATCACCGCCGGCACCGCGATCCGCGAAGCGGTCGATATTATCGAAACCGCGGGCGCGAAGGCCTGCGCCGTGCTGATCGCACTCGATCGCCAGGAAAAAGGCCAGGGCGAACTGTCCGCGATCCAGGAAGTGCAGCGCGATTACGGTATTGATGTGTATAGCATTATCACCATGACCGACCTGATCGATTATCTGGCGGCGAATGGCAAATCCTCAGAACAACTGACCGCGATGCGCGCCTATCGTGAGCAGTATGGGGTTTAAAAGCTTTTCACCACAGAGGCACAGAGAACACAGAGAAAAAATTTATTGATGTTGTTTCTGCCGTCATTCCCGCGAAGGCGGGAATCCAGTGTTTTAAGCAAATAAAGGCAACCCAATGGATCCCCGCCTTCGTGGTGATGACAAACAAAGCAATACTCTGAGCAAACTGTATTTGTTTTACCTCCGTGTTCTCTGTGTCTCTGTGGTGAAAGGATTTTTAGCTTTTAACCCAATATCAACTTCACCCCTATCAACAAAGTCACCAGCTCGAAGCTGCGTTTGATCAGGGTATTGCCCTTGATGATGGCCAGATGCGCGCCGAGATAGCCGCCCAGCACCGAGCCGAGCAGCAGCGCGGGTATCCACAGCCAGTAGATATTGCCCAGCATGCCCAGCGTGATTGCGCCGGTGGCGTTCCAGAAAATACCCACCAGCACCAGGGTGTAGGCAACCGCGCGGCTGTAGTCCATACCAAACCAGCGCACCAGCCAGAGGGTGGCGAACAGGCCTGTACCCGAGGTGAGTGAGCCGTTGAGAAAGCCGATGAAAAACAGCACTGCACCGCCGATCAGATAACCAGAATGATCGCGGTGCTGCGGCTGGTAGTGCTGGCCTAGTCTGGGCGACAAAAATGAATACACACTGAGACCGAGAGTGAGTATGCCCAGCGCGATTTCGGCCATCCGTCCCGGAATGTGCAATATGACGCTGGCGCCGATAATCACTCCGGGCAGACCGCTGGCGATCATCAACAATGCAAAACGGCGTTCGAGCCGGTTGTTGCGTAAATGCCGCGCGGTCGCGCCGAGGCCGAGCGCTACCGTGGCCACCTTATGCGTCGCCAGCGCGAGTCCGAAAGGCAGACCCAGAAAGATCAGCGCCGGTAGCTGGATCAGTCCGGCGCCGCCACCGGAGAGCGCGGAAAATATGTTCGCGACCAGGGAAATCGCGAAAATCAGCAACTGTTCGAGCATTTGCGCCTTTTGTCCGGTCGGAGGCCTGAGAATAAGATGATGTATTTTGCCACAGCCGTGGTGCATGTTCTGCAGTCGAGCTGATCTCTGTCTATACTTGAGTACGAACAAATCGGGAGTTAAGTCATGCAAAAACGTTTTTGGCCCCTCTTCATAATACTAGGTGTGTTTCTGGCTGCACCGGTGCAGGCCAAGCTGTACAAGTGGAAAGACGATAATGGAGAGGTGCACTATGGTGACAGCATCCCTGCTAAGTATCTGAAAAAACAACACGACGAGCTCAACCAGCAGGGCCAGACTGTGAAACAGGTCTCAGCTGAAGAAACCGCAGCGCAACGTGCAGAAAAAGCGCGACTTGAGAAGGTTGAACAAGAGAAGGAAAAACTCAAGGCCGAACAACAAAGGCGTGATCGAGTTTTACTCGATACCTACACGACGGAGCGCGATTTAACCGCAGCGCGCGATGCGCGTTTCGAAGCAGTGGACTCTCAGATCCAGCTTTCTGAATCAATCATATCGGATGCGAAGAA
>CAYRNH010000212.1:0-4548 GCA_964425515.1 uncultured Thiotrichaceae bacterium
CCATGTTCTGGGCCGCGAGCAACTGGGCGAAATGGATCGATATGCATCGTGATAGTGCTGCCAGCCTGGCGCAACTGCCTCGCCCTACCGCTTTGATGCAACGCGTTCTCGAACTGCAGGAAGATTATTATTATGGCGGCGCAGACATGTACTTTGGTGTTTACTACGGCAGCCGTTCTCCCGTGCTCGGTGGCAATTTCAAAAAATCACGTGCATTTTTTGACCGCGCACGCGCGATTACTCACAATAAACTGTTGATGCCGGATTTATTGCAGGCGCAATACCTGGCACACCAGCAACTCGACCATGATGATTTTGTTAAACGACTCACCCGAATTGTAAATGCACCCGATAATCTTTACCCCGAACTGGCGCTGATCAATAAAATCGCAAAACGCAAAGCTGCACATTTACTCAAAAGCTGGAAGGAGAGCGAATGGTTTTAAGACTGCTCCTGTTCTGCTGCTTACTGTTTTCACTGCAACCTGTTAGCGCAAAAGCTTATACGCTTAAATTCGCTACCCTGATGCCCACGGGTACCGCCTGGTCAAAAATTCTCGATAACTGGGTCAAAGAAGTCGAAGTCAAAAGCCAGGGGCGCATTAAAGTAAAAATGTACTCCGGCGGCGTCATGGGTGACGAACCGGATGTCTTGCGCAAAATTCGTCTGAATGAATTGCAGGGCGGCATGTTTACCGGTTATGGCATCGGTAGAATCTATTCCTCGGCGCGCGTGCTCGAAATACCATTCATGTTCAGAAACACTGACGAATCGGATTATGTGCGCGACCAGTTAATGCCGGATATCAAACGCGGTTTTCGTAAAAATGGATTTGAATTGCTGGGCTGGCCCGAGATTGGCTTTATTCATATTTTCTCCAAACACAAAATAGAATCCATCGACGATGTTCGTAAAAGCCGTATCTGGCTATGGCAGGGCGACCCACTGGGCGAAGCTTTTTTTAACGCTGCGGATATTTCACCGGTACCGCTTTCGATTATCGATGTGTACGCACAGCTATCATCTGCTCACAGCAGTATCGACACGGTATATATTTCAACTTTTGGTGCGATTGCACTGCAATGGTATAGCAAGCTGAAATACGCCACCAAAATCCCATTTACCAATGGCATCGGCGGGCTGGTTGTCAGCAACCGTTTTTTCGACAAACTGCCGCCTGATTTGCAACAAATGTTAAGAGACACCGGCAAACGCGCAAGCGACCAGATCCGCGAGGATGCACGCGTTCAAAACCAGAAAAGCATCGCCATACTGAAACAAAATGGAATCAAGTTTCTCTGGGACTGGAACCAGACTGACCTGAAGCAGCTATACAATATTCGTGATCGCGCAGCAGCGTATCTCGTCAAAACAAATTACATCTCTGCGGACTTTTTTAATCGCGCGCGCCAGCTGGTCAACGATTATCGCAGTCACCATCCGGCCGACAGGAAATAATTCCCGGGCATGCGCTGGTTACACGCTGTTGAACGTACCCTTATTCGAATAGAAAGTGTTTTTGCCGCTGGCAGCCTGCTGTTGCTGCTCGCGCTTATGTTGTTGCAGATTGTGCTGCGCGATTTTTTTGATTTCGGTTATCCGGAAATCCAGGTTATCACTCGCAACCTTCTGATGATATGCGCCATGTTCGGCGCGGTGCTGGCCACGTCAGGAATGCGCCACATCAAAATCGATGCACTGACACCTTTATTATCTAAGCGACAGCTGTATTTACTCCGTTTTCCTGTCGCGGTGTTTTCCGCGCTTGTCTGCGCGGTCATGTGTTATTACGCGGTGCAGTTTTGCATTGACGAATGGCATTATGAACCGGTCAACGAACGCTGGGCCCTGCCCTTTACCCTGATGTACCCACTGGGTTTTGCGCTGTTGAGTTTTCATTTCATGATGTTGTGCTTCAGGCCGAAAACAACGTGATTCTGTTCACTGTTTTTTTGCTGATCATTATTGCGCTGTTGGGCGCACCGCTGTTCACCGTGCTCGCTGCAGGTGGCGTCCTGGCGAGTGTTGCCAGCAGTATCACGCCGGATATCCTGATCGTGGAAATGAACCGGCTGGCAAGCTCACCCAGCATGCTCGCGATTCCGCTGTTTACTTTTGCGGGCGTGTTGATGTCGGGCGGCGGCGCACCAGGGCGTCTCGCCACTTTTTACCGTGCCGCGCTGGGCTGGTTGCCCGGCGGCATTGCGATTGCCGCACTTGCGGCCTGCGCCTTCTTTACTGCCTTTTCCGGTGCTTCGGGAGTCACCATTCTCGCGCTCGGCGGTCTGTTTTATCCCATCCTGAAAAGTGAAGGCTATGGTGAAAACTTCAGTCTCGGCCTGCTCACCACTTCGGGGTCGCTGGGCCTGCTGTTCCCGCCCAGCCTGGCGATCCTGGTCTACGGTATCGTCGCAGGTGTGGGCATCGACCAGATGTTTTATGCCGGCATTGTGCCCGGCCTGATTCTGCTGTTCATTCTAGCTGGCTATAGCATGCTGCGTGGTGGACAGACCAAAGCCATTCGCCATCCATTCGAACTGAGAAAATTAGTCAGCGCCACGCATGGCGCGATATGGGATCTGTTTTTACCGGTCGGTATCGTCTGGGGCATTTTCGGTGGTTATGTTTCTATCGTCGAGGCCGCCGCGGTCACCGCGTCCTACGTGATGTTTGTCGAAATGGTGGTTTACAGAGAAATCAAACCCGGCAAACAGCTCTATTCCCTGTGTGTGCAAACCAGCATTCTGGTCGGCAGCCTGCTGGTCATTCTGCTGGTGGCACTGGGCCTTACCAATCTTCTGATCGATGCCCAGTTGCCGATGAAATTGCTGGCACTGATCCAGACACATATTTCCAGCAAGCTGCAATTTTTATTAATACTGAATTTATTTCTGCTGGTCGTCGGCGCAATGATGGATATTTTTTCTGCCATCATAGTTGTCGTGCCATTGATACTGCCACTGGCGGTCCGTTACGGTATCGACCCGGTACACCTGGGCATCATTTTTCTCGCCAACCTGGAAATTGGTTACTCCACACCGCCGGTAGGCATCAATCTGTTTATCGCCAGCCAGCGTTTTGGCAAATCAGTGGTCACGCTGTTTCGCTCGACCCTGCCATTTCTGGGCCTGATGATTTTCTGGTTATTGCTGATTACTTACATCCCTGAGCTATCATTATGGTGGCGCCATAATTAGGTAACCTGGATTTGTTTTAAGTTGATTTCGATCAGCTTAATAATGTAAGCCTTATATACAATGACAATGATGCAATTACGCGCGCAAGACGTTAATCTTGTCACATGCATCATCGAGGAGAACCGTAATGAGCGACAAGCCCTGGCTCAAAAGTTATCCGGCAGGCATTCCCACAGAAATTTCTCTGGATGAATTTTCATCGGTCGGCGATATTTTCGACACGCATGTAAAAAAATACGCCGAGCGCCCGGCATATTCCAATTTCGGAACCACCATTAGCTACGCCGAGCTTGAGAACTACACTACACAGCTTGGCGGCTATCTCAAAAACGAACTCAAACTCGAAAAGGGCGATCGCGTCGCGGTGATGATGCCCAATCTATTGCAGGACCCGATTTCAATTTTTGCAATCCTGCGTGCCGGACTGGTCGTGGTGAACACCAATCCCCTCTACACCAGGCGCGAACTTAAACACCAGCTCAAGGACTCCGGCGCCAAAGCGATTATCATTGTCGATAATTTCTGTCATGTGCTGCAGGAAGTCATTGCCGACACCGAGATCAAACACGTCATCACCACCAAAATGGGAGACCTGATCAAATGCCCCAAGGGCATCGCAATTAACTTTGTCGTCAAGCACATAAAAAAAATGGTGCCCGCCTATTCTTTACCCGGCTCGGTCAACTTTAAACAGGCACTCAAGCTCGGCGCGCAACACGATTTCAAAAGTGCCACCTGCAATCACAGTGATATCGCTTTTCTGCAATACACAGGCGGCACCACCGGAGTGGCCAAAGGCGCCGTTCTGACGCACAGGAATATGGTTGCGAATATGCAGCAGGCGTCTTCATGGATCAAAGAGGCGATTGGCACTGAAGCGGGAACCATCATTACTGCATTGCCGCTGTATCATATTTTTTCGCTCACCGCGAACTGCCTGACCTTTATGAAATACGGCTGGTTGAATCATCTCATCACCAACCCACGCGACATCAAGGCTTTTGTCAAAGAACTCAGGCACACAAAATTCGATGCCATGACCGGGGTCAATACGCTGTTTAATCATCTGCTCAATCACCCGGAGTTTAAAAATATCGATTTCTCGACTTACCGGATAACGCTAGGCGGTGGCATGGCGGTGCAACGCGTGGTGGCGCAACGCTGGAAAGAAATCACCGGCTCCACCCTGGTCGAAGCCTACGGCCTGACCGAAACATCACCCGCCGCCTGCATCAATCCAATGGACCTGAAAGAATACAATGGCAAGATCGGACTGCCAGTGCCATCTACCGAAGTCACGATTCAGGATAGTGACTGGAACCCGTTGCCGTTAGGCGAAACCGGTGAAAT
>CAYRNH010000213.1:0-4543 GCA_964425515.1 uncultured Thiotrichaceae bacterium
TGCCTTCGAGCACCTGGGCTATCCGGTGCATGCGCTGCGACGTGGCGACCCTATGGCCGGGGCAGCGTCTGAGTTCAGTGATCCCGAGCTGGTACTGATTGCGGTCGGTGAAGCCGATCTGCAGGCCGTGCTGGCAGATATCCCTGAAGTCTGGCGAGATCGCATCGTGCTGCTGCAAAACGAGCTGCTACCGGCCGACTGGAAACAGCACGGGCTCGAACCCACGGTGATTTCGGTCTGGTTCGAAAAGAAAAAAGATCAGGACGTGAAAGTGCTGATCCCGTCGCCGACCTATGGCCGACATGCACAGCTGCTGGTCGACGCGCTGGCCGGAATTAATATTCCAGCGCGTGCGCTCAAGGACGAAGCCGAGCTGCTCTACGAGCTGATACTCAAGAACGTGTATATCATCACCACGAATATTTCGGGCCTGCGCGTCGGCGGCACCGTGGGTGAACTCTGGCGCGATCATCGCCAACTTGCAGAGGATATCGCGCGTGAAGTGATGCAGCTGCAATTTGCCATGACCGGTGAAACCTTCGAACCGAGCGAATTAATGCACGGCATGCTGGAAGCCTTTAATGGTGACCTCGATCACAAGTGCATGGGGCGCAGCGCACCAGCAAGACTGGAGCGCGCGCTAAAGCTGGCGAAACAATACAAGGTAGAGATGCCTATGATCGAGCAGGTGAGCCTGACCTTGAAAAAATAATAAAGCGAAACCGCAGAGACGCAGAGGACGCAGAGAAAAATATATAATTTATGTTAAAAACAAAAAAGCTAGAAGCTGAACCACAGAGGCACGGAGAACACGGAGGAAAACCCAAATCCTGGTTTTAAAAATAAAATGCTTTCTCTGTGTTCTCCGTGCCTCTGTGGTTCAGCTTTTTATCTTTTACATAACAACGGTTTTCTTCTGCGTCTCTGCGGTTTCGCCTTTAAGGTTTTTATCTGTTACCGGGAATATACAGTTTTGGTGCTGCACCCGGTTTTTCGATCAGGGTTGATACCACCGCAGCGTATTCGATTTTCAGGCGGCTGTAAGCATCGTCGAGTCGCATACCGAGCACATTGGCAGTGATCGCGCGTACCACGCCGGCGTGTGCCACGATTAATATATGCTTGCCCTGATGTTCTTTGACGATATCCTGATAAGCATTCCAGACCCTTGCTGAAAAGTCTTCGAGTGATTCGGCGCCTTCGGGGCGGTTGTGTATCGGGTCGTTGATAAAACGTTGCAGAGCTTCGGGATCATGTGCAACGATTTCGTCCGGGGTTTTACCTTCCCATTCACCAAAGCCGATTTCTTTCATGGCATCGACAATGCTGCATGGGATTTGACTACGCTCGGCCAGAGCGCGGGCAAACTCTACGCAGCGTAACAGAGGCGAGCTTATGATCAGGTCCCAGGAGGGCGTTTCAGGAACAGACGCCCACATCTGTTGCCAGCCGGTTTCGCTGAGCGGGTCGTCGACGCCGTGGCCGCGATAACGACGCCCCCCGACCGGTTCGCCGTGGCGGATAACATCGATACGAGTCACTAGCTCAGCCAGCCACCAAGCGTGAGCAGAGCCAGCATGGTGACCCAGATCAGGACAGAGCGCATCACCAGGCCGCGTGCGGCATGAATAGCTGCGACTTCGTCCATCAACGAGGAATGATCCTTGATCGCACCCATACCGGTGCTGACCAGTACATCATAATTGCTCAGTGCGAGGTCGGGCTCGTGTACGCGCGTGCGGTAGGCGTGAATGGCAGATTCGAAATTGCCCATCATGGCATAGGCCAGAGCCAGCATTCGCGCAGGCAACCATTCCATTATGGCGTGAATTTTTTTTGCCAGTTCAAGTTGTCCGGGGTTGACTTCGATCTGGCGCGAGAGCTGGGTAATAAACCGGAAGGCGACCGCGCCGATGGGACCGAGCAGCACGAACCAGACCAGCACGGAAAAAATGCGCTGGTTAGCAACGTACAGGATGGCGCGGGTTACGTCGGAGCTTTGCTGGTCGGGCACGGTGGACGCAGCGCATTCGGTGAGCACACCGGCATAGTGCAGTGCTTCATCATCATCGCCCAGACTGCGTGCATCCAGATAGGCTTCAATATCGCTGGCGAGACAGGCCGGGCCCAGGCAATACAGCAGGGTCGCCAGACTGAAAACAAAATACGGGATATTGAACAGCAGATTGTAGAACGCGTACTGCAGCAGCAGCACCAGACCCAGTGGTAGCGTCAGGATTGCAACAACACGAGCGCCCGGTGAAATGACAGGCATGCTTTTGTTGAGCTTGCCCGAATAGTGCTCGAACCAGCCGAGATCGCGCAGATCGTGATGCTCGCGCAGCACACGATCCAGAATCAGAGCAATGATGACTGTAATAAGTGACATAGTAGCGTTCCGTCTATTTCACACAATTTGTTGACCGGATGGAATCGAATCCAGCAATGTATAAAGTTTATCCCATTCAAAGCCGCTACCGGGGTCTGTTTTACGACCAGGTGCAATATCGCTATGACCGGTGACCCGTATCCGGCTAATACCTGAGTAGCTGAGCTCGAGCACCGCGATCAGTTCTGCCAGTTGCTGGTACTGGATCGGCTCGAAGGCAGAATCATCGGTGCCTTCAAGCTCGATACCAATCGAAAAATCATTGCAACGTTCACGGCCCTGATAAGACGATTCACCCGCGTGCCAGGCACGTCGCTGAAAAGGCACAAACTGCACCAGCTCACCATCGCGCCGAATCAGGACGTGGGCCGAGACTTTCAGCGCGTGGATCTCGGCGAAATACGGGTGTTCATCGGCGGGCAGACGATTGCAGAACAGCTGTTCGATCCAGGGCCCACCGTATTCGCCCGGCGGCAGACTGATGGAATGGATCACCACCAGCTCCGGCCGCACGCCGGCAGGACGGTCATCTGCATTGGGCGAAGAAACCTGACGCGCTTCGCGAATCAGGCCACTGGAAATATCAATTTGCATGGTCAATCTGCATAGTTTTCAAACATTTGTTTCTTCTCAGTCTAGCTGTTCTGCCGGCGATTGTGAAAGCCTCTTAGATTAATAAAAGCGAAACTTTAAAGGCGAAAGCTAAAAGGTGGAACCACAGAGGCACAGAGAACTCAGAGAAAACTTATTGTTTCTAAAACAAAGATTTGAGCTTTCCTCCGTGTTCTCTGTGCCTCTGTGGTTCAATGTTTAATGTGTTTGAAGTTTTTTAACGCAGGCATACCCCAAATATCGGACAAGTGCTATCACCCTCAGGATGGGCAGACTTTTTCTTCAGCTTGCGTACAATAGCGGCTTCGTTTGTGGAGTCCCCGTGAGTCAGAAATCCAGTCCCAGTTTAAATCCCCAGCAGGCGCGCGCAGTTAAACAGATCGACGGTCCGATGCTGGTGCTGGCGGGTGCCGGCAGTGGCAAGACCCGCGTGATCACGGAAAAAATCGCCTATCTGCTGGGACCTTGCGGGATTTCAGCCAGCCGTATCGCGGCGGTGACCTTTACCAATAAATCGGCCGAAGAAATGAAGACCCGGGTGCGCAAGCTGGTTGGTGCCAAGGCCGCCAAAGGTCTGCGGGTGTCGACCTTTCATCGCCTGGGTTTAAACATTCTGCTCAAGGAATACGCGGCACTGGATTACAAGCCTGGTTTCACCGTGTTCGACACGCAGGATGCGATCGCTACCTTGCAGGAACTGCTTAGCGCGCGCGGTGAACGTGGCCTGGATCTCGCCAGCCGGGTGCAGGCGCAGATTTCGAGCTGGAAAAACGACGGTTATCTGCCCGAGCATGCGATTGTCGCCGCCACCGATGATGCCCAGTTGCAGGCCGCCAAAGCCTATATCAAATACCAGCGCCAGCTGCACGCCTACAATGCTTTCGATCTGGATGATTTAATCATGCAGCCGGTAGCGCTGTTCAAAAGCAATACCGAGGTGCTGGAAAAATGGCAGAACAGTATTCATTATTTACTGGTCGACGAATATCAGGACACCAATGCCACGCAGTACGCGCTGGTGAAACTGATCACCGCGAAACGTCATTGCCTCACCGCGGTAGGCGACGATGACCAGTCGGTCTATGCCTGGCGCGGCGCGCGCCCGGAAAATCTGGAACAGCTGGCGGTGGATTTTCCCAAACTCGAAGTCATCAAACTGGAACAGAACTATCGTTCCTGTGGCCGTATATTAAAAATCGCCAATCAGCTGATTCGTAATAACCCGCATGTCTACGAAAAAAATCTGTGGAGCGATCTCGGCTACGGTGATCCGGTGCGCGTGCTCGAATGCGCCAATGAAACCGTGGAGGCCGAACGCGTTTGTATTGAATTGCAATCGCATAAATTGCAGGGTAATGGCAAGTATCGTGATTATGCGATTTTGTATCGCGGTAATTTTCAGGCGCGTTTGTTCGAACAGTATTTGCGCAATCTTAATATTCCTTACGTGGTCAGCGGTGGCCTGTCATTTTTTGACCGTACCGAAATCAAGGACATCATTGCCTATTTGCGCCTGCTGGCGAACCCGGACGACGATGCTGC
>CAYRNH010000214.1:0-4314 GCA_964425515.1 uncultured Thiotrichaceae bacterium
CCCGGCTCGACCAGCACTTTCCAGACACTGCCGGCGACCGGACTTTCAATCGCAATGCAGTTCACAGGCAACTCATCTTCACTCATTGCATTCGCGGTCAGGTCGGCGGATGAATCATAATGGCTCTGGCCGGTTTCTATCCAGCGTTGCAGTTCTTCGTTAAAGGCAGTGTCGCGCTTCGCGGTAAAGTGCTGGATATCGGTTTCATTCTGTTGCAGAAATGCCTGGTACTGTTTCAGGCTGAAACGCGTGTCTTCGATATCGATGTGATAGCGACCTTTGGGGAAATCGTGGCGAATTGCCGCCAGCTCATCGGCGCTGACCTCATAGAATTTAATCTGGTCGAAAAAACGCAACAGCCAGGGCTGGGTAAATTCGCTCGTTCTGTTGTAGCGGTTCCACATTTGCAGGGTACGGCCAACAAACTGGTAACCGCCCGGGCCTTCCATGCCATATACGCATAAGTAAGAGCCACCAATACCCACCGAGTTTTCCGCGGTCCAGGTGCGCGCAGGATTATATTTTGTAGTCACCAGTCGATGACGCGGGTCGATCGGTGTCGCCACCGGCGCACCCAGATACACGTCACCCAGGCCCATCACCAGATAGCTGGCATTGAACACGATATCCTTGACCTGCTGAATATCATCGAGTCCATTGATGCGACGAATAAACTCGATATTGCTCGGGCACCAGGGTGCGTCTTTTCTCACCGACTGCATATATTTTTCAATCGCCAGTCGGCAGGCGGCATCGTCCCAGCTCAATGGCAGATGTACCACGCGCGCGGGAACTTCAAGATCGGCAATATTGGTCAGGGATGCCAGTGCTTCGTCCAGCAGTGCGATCAGCTCATGGATCGATATGATCTGGCTGTCGTAATGCACCTGCAAGGAACGTATCCCAGGCGTCAGTTCCAGCACGCCGGGTTGAGGATGGTCCTGCAACCACAACATCAGTGCGTGCACACGAAAACGTAGTTCAATATCCAGTGTCAACGGGCCCAGTTCGAGCAGCAAATAATGATCGCCCGAGGGTCGATAGATCACCTGCACGCCGTGCTGTTCAGCAGAGATGGTTTTGATCACCGGTGTAGTGATCGGCGCCGGCTCTATAACGTAATCGGTCTTTTCCAGATTCGCTATCGATGCCAGCAGGGATTTTTCTGCCGCCACCGCATCATCGATTGCGACTGGAATAAACTGAATTTTATCGCCCGCTTTTAACTGACCGAGCTTCCACAGGTCTGCAGTAATCACGGTGGCGGGACAGACAAAACCGCCCAGTGATGGGCCATCGGGACCGAGTATCACTGGCATATCGCCGGTGAAATCTACCGTGCCGATAGCATAGGCATTGTCATGAATGTTTGAAGGATGCATGCCAGCTTCGCCACCGTCACTACGCGCCCATTCAGGTTTAGGGCCGAGCAAGCGAATGCCGGTACGGCTCGAGTTGTAATGTACTTCCCATGTGGTTTCAAAAAAAGTGGCAATGTCCTTGTCGGTAAAAAAATCAGGCGCGCCGTGCGGTCCGTAGATCACACGTATCTGCCAGTGACTGTCAATGTCGGGAATCAGCGCTTCGGGCAAGGCGCGTACAGTCGCTTTATCGGTGAGCGCATGGTAGTGCAGCACATCACCTGCGCGTAGCGCACGTCCGGCGTGACCACCGAACTGTCCGAGAGTAAAAGTCGACTTCGAGCCCAGATAATCGGGGCAGATAATACCGCCCTTGATACAGCAATACGCGCGCGCACCGTGTCCGGTAGTTTTGCCGATTTTTAATGTCTGCCCTGCTTTCACATCGACGACTTTACAAAATGCAATTTCCACATCGTCGAGATGCGCATCCATGGTCGCACCCGTCAAAACGATCTGGGTATCGGTTTTGAATCGCAGCACCGGGCCGTTCAGGGTAATTTCGAGTCCCGCGTCTGAAGGTGCATTGCCCAGTAACCGGTTTCCTAGATTAAATGCGTAGTGATCAAACGGACCTGAAGGGGGCACACCGACATTCCAGTAACCGGTGCGTGCCGGATAGTCCTGAATGGTGGTCAGGGTTCCCGGACTCACCACATCGAATGAATCGGAACGGCTGAGAAAACTGTTGAGATAGCGGGTATAGATTTCACCGCGCATGAACACATCGGTTTTTAATACTTCACGCACATAATGAATATTGGTTTCGATACCATAGAGCACAGTTTTGGCCAGCGCAGTGTCGAGTTGTGTCAGCGCACTATTTCGATCCTGTGCGTGCACGATTACTTTTGCCAGCATGGGATCGAACAGAGGTGAAACTTCAATACCGGTTTCCAGCCAGTGATCGATACGTAAGCCATCAGCAACAGGGAAAAAGACTTCGCTGAGCAGACCTGCGCAGGGCTGAAAATCTTTATCGGGGTCTTCGGCATAGACACGCGCCTGGATGGCGTGACCGGATGGCTGCAAGTCTGAGCCAAGCTGATCAAGATCACCCAGTTCCTGCGCCGCGAGTTTGACCATCCATTCGACCAGGTCGATACCGAATACTTCTTCGGTAACACCGTGTTCGACCTGCAGACGTGTATTCACTTCCAGAAAATAAAACTGGCCCGATTCCTGGTCGTAGACAAATTCGACCGTACCCGCGTTGCGATAATTCACCGCTTTTACCAGTCGCACGGCGGTCTGGTGTAAATCGTTTCTGGCGGCGTCGGTCAGGTTTGGTGCCGGTGCTTCTTCGATCACTTTCTGGTTACGGCGCTGTGTCGAACAGTCGCGTTCACCGATCGCGATCGCTTTGCCCTGACCATCACCAAATACCTGAACTTCGATGTGGCGTGCACGCTGGATAAATTTTTCCAGGAACACACCGTTATTGGAAAAATTGCTTTCGCCCATGCGCCGTACCGAGGCGTATGAGTTTTTTAGTTCGGTACTGTCCCAGCACAGCTGCATCCCGATGCCACCACCACCGGCGGTGCTTTTCAGCATCACTGGATAACCTATGACTTCTGCCTGTTCGAGCGCAAACTCCACGTTTTCAAGCAGGTTGGTACCCGGTAAAAGTGGAATGTGATTGTCTTCGGCCAGCTGGCGTGCGGTGTGCTTCAGCCCAAACGATTCCATCTGTTCAGTCGTTGGCCCAATGAACGCAATGCCATTGTCTTCGCAGCGTTTTACAAACGCTGCATTTTCACTCAGAAAACCATAGCCCGGATGCACAGCCTGGGCCCCGGACTGCTTGATGATTTCGAACAGTTTGTCCTGATTAAGATAAGTATCCGTCGCACGGCCATGGCCCAGCGAGTACGCTTCATCGGCCTGCTGCACATGCAATGAATCGACATCAGCTTCATTGTAGATAGCGACAGACTGGCAGCCCATCTGTTTTAAGGTGCGGATGATTCTGGTTGCAATCGCACCACGATTCGCGATAAGAACTTTTGTAAACATAATCCAGTTATTATTCTATGGCGGGACGTCCTGCCGTTGCACCGTAATCAGCCGGGTCGTCCCGGTGACTTTAAGTTACCGCTAAGCCCAGACCAGCACTTCGACCGGCGTTGGATTATAACCATTGCAAGGGTTATTCAGTTGTGGGCAATTGGAAATCAATACTACCACATCCATAAAGGCTTTCATTTCCACGTATTTGCCACTGCCTGAAATACCGTCTTCAAAGGTCAGGCCTCCGTCCTCGGTCACCGGCACATTCATAAAGAAGTTGATGTTGTGGGTAATGTCCCGCTTGCTCAGACCGTACTGCTCATTTTCCGCCACCGCCAGCATCCAGCTATCACGACAGGCGTGCATGCATTTTTTTTCCAGCGCATAGCGCACGGTATTGCTTTCGGTAGCGCAGGCGCCGCCGAGGGTATCATGACGGCCGCAGGTATCGGCCACGATCTCCAGCATCACCCGGCTCTCGTTCGACAACAACTTCGTACCAGCACTTAAATACACATTGCCCTGTTCACGAATGGTGTCCATCGCGCTGTAACGCTCGCTGGGATCATTGGCATTGTAGAACAGAGTATCCGCTGCCTGATTACCTTCGAGATCGAGAATCCGGAAGGTCTCACCCTGCTTGACCACCTTGATAAAATAATCACCGGCCGGCACCACCTGGCGAAAACTGGCATCGTCCACATTCAGTTCACTGGGCTTAATCATGATGACAGCCTCCTGTGAGATGGTAAATTCTGTTGTTCTGGAAACCGCGCTGATTTTCTTCGCGACTGTTTTTACAAAAATCGTCTTCGCCGACTGGGGCCGCCTGAAGAATCTGGTAACTGATACTTTTTCTGGGATAGGTGCTTGCGGTACT
>CAYRNH010000215.1:0-4262 GCA_964425515.1 uncultured Thiotrichaceae bacterium
TTAGCCAGGAATGGGTGGGTATGGCGCTGTATACCGATGGTTTTGCCGGTGATTTACCAGGTGTGCAATCGCACCTGAGTTATCTGCAGGAACTGGGTGTGAACATGATTCACCTTATGCCCATCCTGAAATGCCCGGAGGGTGCCAGCGATGGTGGTTACGCGGTTAGTGATTTTCGCAATATTGATGAGGATGTTGGCACACTTGAAGATTTACAGGCGCTAGCGAAAGCACTGCGTAAACGCAAAATTTTACTGACACTGGATGTGGTTGTTAATCACACCTCTGACGAACACGAATGGGCTCAGCAAGCGCGTGCAGGCGATAATAAGTATCAGGATTATTATTATATCTTTGATAATCGCGATACTCCGGATATGTACGAAGAAACGATGCCCGAAATATTTCCCGAAAATTCACCCGGCAATTTCACTTTTGATGAAGTTATGGGTAAGTGGGTGATGACGGTGTTCAATAATTACCAGTGGGACCTGAATTACAATAATCCTGCAGTGTTTATCGAGATGCTCGATATTATTTTGTTCTGGGGAAATCGTGGTGCAGACATTGTACGTCTGGATGCGGTAGCATTTTTATGGAAAAAAATAGGGACGACCTGTCAGAACGAACGCGAAGCGCATCTTATTTTGCAGTTGTTGAAGGACTGTAGCCAGGTAACAGCACCGGGCGTGCTATTCATTGCAGAGGCCATTGTTGCACCGGTAGAAATTATCAAATATTTTGGTGAGGATGCGGTGAATGCCAAGGAATGCGAAATTGCTTATAACGCTACTTATATGGCGTTGTTATGGGAAGCGGTGGCTACCCGTAATGCAAAATTGATCGATGAAGGGATTCGCAGTCTGCCGAACAAGCTGGATCGCGCAACCTGGCTGAATTATGTCCGCTGTCACGATGATATTGGTCTGGGCTTTGATGATCATGATATTGTCAAAGCCGGTTATGACCCATATGCGCACCGTAAATTTCTGGTGGAATATTTCACGGGTGAATATGCTATGTCACCGGCACGTGGGCAACCGTTTGGTCGTAACAACAAAACGGGTGACGCGCGTATCTCGGGTTCGCTTGCGTCTTTGGTGGGCCTGGAAAGTGCTATAGAAAGTGGTGATGAAGATCAAATTCAGAACTGTATTGACATAATTTTATTGCTGCATAGCATGATCATGTCTTTCGGCGGTATTCCCCTGCTGTATTATGGCGACGAAATCGGCACGCTGAATGACTACAGCTATCTGGAAGATCCAAACAAGGCACGCGATACACGCTGGTTGCACCGTTCTAAAGTCAACTGGGATCGAGCGGCGCTGCGTAATCAGCACGGTACCGTAGAACAGCGTATATTTACAGGGCTGAAAAAAATGATTGCGGTGAGAAAAACCACGCCGGCGTTCGCAGACTTTAATAATCGTGAATTGATCGTCACGGAAAATCCACATTTATTTGCATTCATACACAATAACCCGTTTTCACACAACGATAACGTGCTGGTTGTCGGTAATTTTGATATCGAGCCGCAGGCTCTGAATCTGGATGATCTGAAGAATCGGGGCCACTTTACCTTTGCGCAATTTCGAGATCTCTATTCAGGCGAGGCGCCAGAGCAGGCTGATGACCAACTGATTGTCCCAGGCTACCGATTCTACTGGCTGACTGATCAGCAACAGCACTGACTGCTTTTTGATTCCATCATTGAGTAATGGTATTTTCTTAAAAACCTGTGCGCTCAGCTAGTTGAATGAGCTGTCCCGGGCAAGAAGATATATTGCGATATAATTGAAACTACGCCAGCGTTCTAACTGGTACACTTAAGGAACTCACGGAGATACGGCTGGACAAACAAGGCAGTGATTCTGATGAACTTAACAAGGGGGTACGGTTATGCCAGACATCAATACTTATATCACGAACCCGGATAGCGGTAATAAAAGCCCTGAAATGCTCGACAGAGAACTTGTGATCAAACAGTGGAGCAAAGAGGCGGCCCAGGCCCTGTCTGAAAAGGAAGGCATTGAACTGACGCAGGATCACTGGCGTGTGATTAATTATCTGCAGGAGTACTATCTGCTTCATGGATGGCCGCAGAGTATTCATACTTTGTCGCAAAAAATCGACGCGGCGTTTGCCGACCATGGCGGTGCTCGCTATCTGTATCAATTATTCCCGTCCGGGCCGTTGGCACAGGGTTGTCGCCTGGCGGGTTTGCCGGTTCCGCACAATGCTGAAAATGATTCGTTTGGTTCGGCGCAATAAAATTAATCGCCTTGCTGTGGTGAGTGCTGCGTCGTCTGACGAAAGCGTTACCTGCAAGGGCAACGGTTAGTGATCGTCATGCATGTTCTGCCGTGGTATAAAGGTCATGGTGCTGGCACGAAACAGTGTTGGTATGTGTTGTGTAATCACATTATTGAGGAGATATGATCATGTTGCAGAATATGGGTACAGCGGACCGTGTTATTAGAATCCTCGTAGTTGTAGTTATTGCTGCGCTGTATTTCAGTGGCAAACTGTCAGGTACAGTTGCCATTGTTCTTGGTGTTATTGCCGTCGCTTTTCTGGTGACAGGACTAGTTGGTTTTTGTCCTGCGTACTTTCCGTTCAAAATATCAACGCTTCGTAAAAAATGAGCGTTTTTTTGTGCCGAGTATGCGAGCAGTGGGTCATCGCTGCTCGTATATTCACACTCTTATGCAGGCAGGCCACCTGAATCAAAATAACCAGGGGTTGTAGTTTGGAGTTTCTGGATCAGATAATAATGGGTAACAGCTTGCTGCAGTGGCTGATTGCTGTAGCCGCATTGCTGGGCACAGTGTTTGTGCTTCGAATAGCGCAGTATCTTATAGGGCAGCGCCTGACTGTGTTCGTTGCCCGAACCTCGACGCAATGGGATGATGTTGTAGCAGCGCTCATCGCAAAAACAAAACTGTTGTTTTTGATTATGGTGGGTGTTTATGTTGCTTCTATATTTCTGCAGCTGCCTGACCGCATTCACGCTATTGTTTCAAACCTGCTGGTTATTACTGTACTGCTTCAGGCGGGCATCTGGGGTGTTACGTTTATTGCCGCAGCACTGGAAATATATCGTCAGCAGGCGCTGGAAAAAAATCGCGCTGCGGTTACTACCATTAATCTCATTGGTCTGGTTAGTAAGGTCGCTTTGTGGGCGATTGTTGTTCTGCTGGCGCTGGATAATCTTGGCGTCAACATTACTGCGCTGGTAGCCGGGCTTGGCATTGGTGGCGTTGCTGTTGCTCTGGCCCTGCAGAATATTTTAGGTGATCTGTTTGCTTCACTGTCAATTACTTTTGACAAGCCGTTTATTATTGGTGACTTTCTTGTCATCAACGAGCACATGGGTAGCGTCGAGTATGTCGGTTTAAAAACAACCCGAATTCGAAGTCTGTCAGGTGAACAGCTGGTGTTTTCCAATTCCGATCTGCTCAAAAGTCGGATACATAATTATGGTCGCATGTTCGAACGCCGTGTGGTCTTCAGCATTGGCGTGACCTACGAAACGCCGAGAGATAAACTTCAGCTGATACCAGAGATCATCCGTGAAGCGGTTGAAGCGCAGGAAAAGACCCGCTTCGATCGTTCTCACTTTATGAAATATGGTGACTACGCGCTGTTGTTCGAGACGGTATTCTACGTGCTATCGCCAGACTACAATGTTTATATGGATATCCAGCAGGCAATCTACTTCAACATTCATGAGCGCTTTGAGCAGGAGGGCATCGAATTTGCCTACCCGACGCAGAAGCTGTTTGTGACTAAAAACTAAACCAGACCAGGCTCAAGCAGCCAGAAAACAGGCTAGAATTAGCCTGTTCGTATTTTTTATCAGGAAGCCCTATGTGCGGAATAGTCGGCGCGGTCGCCGAACGTAATGTCACCCCGATTTTGCTGGAAGGACTGCGACGTCTTGAATACCGTGGTTATGATTCGGCTGGTATAGCAGTAATCAATGGTGATACCTGCATCGACCGATTGCGTCGTGTCGGCAAGGTGAAAGCCCTGTCGGATGCGATCGAGCTCTCGCCGCTGAGCGGTTTTTACGGCGTCGCACACACCCGCTGGGCGACCCACGGCAGCCCCAGCGAAAGCAATGCGCACCCGCATATCTGCAACGGCAAGGTTGCCATCGTGCACAATGGCATTATCGAAAACCACGGTCATCTGCGCCAGACGCAGCGCGATGCCGGTTTTCGTTTCACCTCCGAAACCGATACCGAAGTTGCGGC
>CAYRNH010000216.1:0-4262 GCA_964425515.1 uncultured Thiotrichaceae bacterium
GCGGCCCAGGCCAGCATGGTCGCCGCGCGAGTGGCCACCACCGATTTGAATGCACCACGGGTGGCAAAAAACATCGCGTCATTCAAATCCAGCCAGAAAATCACCGGACGTTCGCGTTCTTCTTCAAACACTTTGGTATGCGCGGTGCCGGTGCGCGCAGTCACGCGCCAGTCCATGTTACGAATATCATCGCCGGGCAGATACATACGTGATTCGTGAAACTCCATGCCACGGCCCTTGAACGAAGACTGGTAAACACCGCCCTGCCTGGCATGAATCTTACCGTGCTGCAAAGGCAACTGACCGGCGTACTGACGCAACCGAATCAGCGATTGCACACTGACAGTAGTGATGTTGTCTGTTGTTTCAGGTTTTTGCATGTTGGTTTATAAATAATAAAAACTAAAAATTGAACCACAGAGACACGGAGTACACATTCTGGGTTAAAAACTAAAAGCCAGAAGCGGAACCACAGAGACACAGAGTACACAGAGGAAAAACTAATTCATTTTTGTTTTAAAAGCTTTTACCAACAAAGGTTTTCTCCGTGCTCTCTGTGTCTCTGTGGTTCAGTCCTTATCTTTTCCGTGTTTTGTTTTTAACCCAAAAAAGCTTTCTCTGTGTTCTCTGTGTCTCTGTGGTTCAATCTTTAATGTTTTCTTTGCGCTTCTGTGGTTCAGTCTTTATCTTTTCCGTAGTTAAGGCACCGCAATACGCGAGATCAGTTCTCTTATAAATGTATCCGGCGTTACGCCTTCGGCTTCTGCTTCGTAACTTAAAATGATTCTGTGACGCAGCACATCGAACGCAATCGCCTGAATATCTTCCGGGCTGACAAAGTCGCGACCGGCGAGCCAGGCGTGGGCGCGGGCGCAGCGGTCGAGTGCGATGGTGGCGCGCGGGCTGGCGCCGTAGAGCAGCCACTGGCCGAGGTCGGCACCATAAGACGCCGGGTTGCGTGTCGCCAGTACCATTTGCAATAAATATTGTTGCAGATTATCGGCCATGTGCAATTGCAGCACTTCGTTTCTGGCAGCGAAAATCGTTTGCTGGCTGATTTTTTCGCTGATCTGTCCCAGCTTGTCGCCGGCCTGATTTTCATTGGCGGCTTCGGCGCGCGCCAGTTTCAGAATCATGCTTTCGGATTTGGCATCCGGATAGCCGATGCTGACATGCATCAGAAAACGGTCGAGCTGGGCTTCGGGCAATGGATAGGTGCCTTCCTGTTCGATCGGATTTTGCGTTGCCATCACCATGAACAAACGCGGCAGCGGGTAGGTGATCTTGCCCACCGTGATCTGGCGCTCGGCCATGGCTTCGAGCAGCGCCGATTGCACCTTCGCCGGTGCCCGGTTGATTTCGTCGGCCAGTACCAGGTTGTGAAACAGCGGCCCCTGCTGAAAAACGAAGGTGCCATCCTGGGGCCGGTAGACTTCGGTGCCGGTCAGATCCGCGGGCAGCAGGTCCGGGGTGAACTGCACGCGGTGAAAATTACTTTCGATGCCATCGCTCAATACCTTGATCGCCTTGGTCTTGGCCAGACCGGGTGCGCCTTCGACCAGCAGATGGCCATCGGCGAGCAGGGCGATGAGCAGGCGGTCGACCAGTGTGTCCTGGCCGATGATGTGATTCTGTACGTGTTGTTTGAGTTTCGAAATAGCAGATAACGTCGACATAACAGCAGCAGTTCTCGCTCTACAGGTTGGTTTCAGACAGTGTTCTACAAGACTCTATATATGTGTTGAAGTTCAGCTGCGATGCAGCGGCCCATTGTACAGGCTTGCGTCGCCCTGTTTCAGTATTCCTGATGAATACCGCGCTGGCTGAATGTTATCGCCAGGGTTATACTGCCGCTCGAATACTCAAGGTGCTCTCTTTACGAGAGATAATCGGGAAGCTGGTGAGCCGCATGGCGATTCCAGCACTGCCCCCGCAACGGTAATTGGTCGTTTGCGTGTTCTGTCATTAGCCACTGTGCATCCGCATGGGAAGGCGACAGAACACAGACCATGAGTCCGGAGACCGGCCTGGAGTGTGTCATTAACCAGTTGCGGCGGGCGACCAGGGTGTAGTAATTCTCATTATTCGATGTGAATCCTTCCTCGGTGCCTCCTGATATTTATCACAGGAGACAATCCATGAAAAAAACAATCCAGTCTGCCAGCGTATTGCTGCTGGCATTATCCTCTTTTAATGCACACGCAGTGCTCGACGTGCTAATTACCAGCGGCGTGCGCGCAGAGCAGAGCCAACTGACCACACCGGCCAGTATCACGGTGATCACGCGCGATCAGATCGAAGCCAGTGGTGCTTCCCATATCACAGAAGTATTGCGTGGTCTTGGTGGCATCCAGGTATCCGATCTCTACGGCCAGGGCTCGCGCAGCACGGTGAGCATGCGCGGCTTTGGTGAAACCGCCAATGCCAACACATTAATACTGGTCGATGGCCGACGCCTCAACAACACCGATATTGCGCCCCCCGATCTCAACAGCATTTCGCTGCAGGACGTGGAGCGTATCGAAGTCGTGCACGGCAGCGCCGGCGTGCTGTTCGGTGATCAGGCCGTGGGCGGTGTGATCAATATCATCACCCGTGATCCAGAAGGATTGCAGCGTTCGCTCAGTGTCAAAGCAGGCAGTTATGGCCAGAAAGGTGTCGGCGCAACGATGTCGCAGAAACTCGATAACGGACTGAAATACCGGCTGGCACTGAATGCTGAAAAGGCCGACAACTATCGCGATCATAATGATACCCGTTACATTAATGGCTCCGGCAAACTGGCATGGCAATACGCCAGCGGTGAAGTGTTCGGTGAAGTGCAATCCATTCGTGATGATCTGCAAACCCCCGGCGCGCTGTTCGCAGCAGACCTCGCCAGTGATCGTCGCCAGGTGTTACCGACATTCGCCGGTGATTATTCCAATCTCAAAACACGCGTCGGGCGTGTTGGCATCAAGCAAACGCTGTCACCCGACTGGACTCTGCACGCCGAGCTGGCGCAGCGAAAATCCGACGGCGATTTTCGTATCAGCTTTGCCTCCATGGGGCCATCGGTCGACAATAGTACCCAGAACAGAAAGGTGCGCGAATTAACACCGCGTATTACCGGCCATCTCGGCAAGAGTTTTATTACCCTCGGCATTGACCAGATCAAATCCGACTATCATCTTTCATCACAGCTGGGTGTGCAGTCCAATGATCAAACACTCAGATCACTCTACGGCCAGTCGGTCACACCGCTGACCGACAAGCTCGATCTGACTGCCGGGCTTCGCCACGCCGATGTCGAAAATAAAATCAGCGATTCATACACGTTCACAAACACCACGCCGATTAATGATAATTTGACCGTGGGCACGCTGGGTTTCAGGTACAAACAAAATAACAGCCTGAGTTATCTGCTGCGGCTCGATCAAAACTATCGTTTCGCCAAGGTCGATGAATACACCAATGCCACCCCGTATGGATCACCGTCACCGGTAATTCTCAAAACCCAGACCGGGCGCTCGTACGAAACTGGTGTGGAGTGGGGCACAACGTCGCAGCAGGGCAGGCTGCTTGTCTACCGCCTGGATCTGGAAAACGAAATTGCATACGACCCCGCGCAATACATCAATATCAACCTGGACAAAACCCGGCGCCAGGGCGCGGTGCTTGAAAACCGCTACCAGTTCAATGACAAAAGCGCATTCATTTCGCGGTACACCTTCACCAAAGCCGAATTCAGTTCGGGCCCTCTAGCAGGCAACAGGGTGCCCTTCGTTGCCAGACACAGCGGCATGCTCGGGCTGGAACAGCATTTTGCAAAAAGCTGGCTGGCCTATGTCGAGTTGCAGGCGGTCAGTGATCGGGTGTTTTCCGGCGATTACAGCAATGCGCTCGGTACCCTGCCGGGACACGGCGTGGTCAATACCCGTTTTGAATACAGCGCACACGATGTGAGCTATCGTTTCAGCATCAACAATCTGCTGAACAGAAAATACGTCGATGTCGGACAGGCCGGATACGATGCCAGTTACAACTATGTTGAAACGTATTATCCCTCACCCGAGCGCAACTACATGATGAGCGCGCAAATCAAGTTCTGATAAGTCGCTCCGCTATGGCATAATCAGTTCTCGTAAGAGGATCGAGATCGCGACTGGATATGTCAAACAGGCTGACAAGGATTTACACCCGCACTGGCGATACCGGCAAAACCGGCACCGCCAGTGGCGAGCGCCTGCCGAAGGACGACATCCTCATCCACACCCAGGGCG
>CAYRNH010000217.1:0-4224 GCA_964425515.1 uncultured Thiotrichaceae bacterium
CAGGTGAACAGCATCAGCTCGATGTCTATGGTGAAGTCATTGCCGCCGCCTATGAATACGTTCTGCGTGGCAGAAAACTCGATCGCTCCGAGTCGCGTTTGCTGCTGGGCTTCGGCAAAATGATTTGTGCTGAATGGCGCAATCCTGATCAGGGCATCTGGGAAGCGCGTGATGCGCCGCGCCACTACACGCATTCCAAGTTGATGTGCTGGGTAGGACTGGATCGACTTTTACAACTGGCCAGTACCGGTGTTGTGAAAATTCCCAGGCAGGAATTCGAGACCGAACGCAACGCCATTGCAGAGTTTATTGAAACACGTTGCTTTGATGATGAGAGCGGCACTTATCTTACCGCTGCTGACTGCAATGAAGTCGATGCCAGTATCCTGTTGCTGGCAAGACATGGTTTTATTGACGCGACCAATCCGAGAATGCGCGCAACATACGAGCGCATCCAGAAAGTACTGGGTGCCGGCGCGCTGTTGTATCGTTTTCCTGAAGGCTTTGATGATTTTCTGCCGCCCGGTGAAGGCGCGTTTTTGATCACCAGTTTCTGGGCAGTCGAATACCTGGTGCTGGCGGGTGAAATTACCGCAGCACGCAAGCGGTTTGATAGATTGCTGGAATACGGTAATGATCTGGGGCTGTTCGCCGAAGAAGCAGACCCGGAGTCCGGAATGGCGCTAGGCAATTTTCCGCAGGCCTTCAGTCATACTGGTTTGATCAATGCTGCAATGCTACTGGCGGAAGCCGAACAGGAGGAAGCACATAAATGATTCATCTCTGGCAACCACAGGTGTTATTGCATGTTGCAGTCTGGGGTTTTGTTGCAACCTCAGCCCTGTCGATTGTTCTTCAGGGCAGCCAGGGGCTTGGCCTGTCGAGACTGAGCCTGCCGTTTTTGATTGGAACCCTGTTCACAGGTAATCGCGACCGCGCCAGTGTTTATGGCTTTACGTTTTACATTGTCGGTGGCTGGATATTCGCCTTTATGTATTACCTGGTTTTTTCCAGTGTGCAAATACCTCACTGGTGGTTCGGCGCACTAATTGGCGCTGTGCATGGCCTGATGTTGCTGGTGGTGGTCTTGCCGATCCTGCCACACATGCATCCTCGTATCGCGACCGAATTCGACGGGCCGACCGCACTGCGTCGACTGGAGCCGCCGGGTTTCATGGGGTTAAATTATGGTCGCTCGACACCGTTTAGTACCGTGGTGGGACACATGATCTACGGCGCCATTTTAGGCGCGGCTATTCCGTCAGCACTGTGCTACTGAATTTCATACGCACTTAAGCTGAGCACAGATGCTTGTAGTTGTGCCTTGCGATGTCCGAGTCATCGATCGGCGTGCGTTTTATCTGCCGGCTCCTGGTCCAGAATCTTTTTCCCGGTAAACATCGCGGAGATAAGAGTACCGCCTTCGCGTAGCTCGGTGATAACAACAGCCAGAACGTGGATCAGTATTAAACCAAGCAGTAGATAGAAACCGATTTCATGCACCTCGATAAAAGGTTTGCGGAAATTACGCATATCCGCATAGGCGGCCGCATCATAGGTGCTCTTCGCATACGGTTGCAGTGTTGCTGGCTCGACCCCGGGTGCTGCCACCCAGCCAGCGATCCATGAACCCACCGGCGGGTAAAACAAATCAGTGCCTGCCAGTACCAGCCCGGTAACAGCCTGCGATAACAGCAGGAGAAGCAGGACCGTCACCGCGATACGGCCCAGCGGGTTATGTCCCAGATACTGCCGCGGTCTGCCGGCTTTGACATCAGTAATATAAGCACGCAGCTCACCCATATAGCCGCGCCCGCCTGGCAGGATGGCCCGCCAGCGCGCATAAGGACCGCCGACAAAGGCCCAGATCAGGCGCCACAGCAGGTTTGCCGCGAACACATAACCTATCAGCACATGCACGGTCTTTAGCAGTATCTTGCCATTGGTAGACAGGCCGAGCGCATCGTCATTCAGGATAGCCACACCCACGGCCACCAGCCCGACTACGCACAGCACATTGATCCAGTGAAACCAGCGGGTGCTGGCATCCCAGACACGATAAGCCTTGAAGTTATTCATAGCAGCGCTCCTGTATATCTTGTGAGTATGGCGATTTTAAAAACAGCCTTCACTAATCTTATGTGGAACTGTCTTGATTGAACGTCAAAGTCTCATTCGAATGGTCTTTTTTAATATCACCGGCAAGACGCATTTTTAGTGATAGATTGTTATGCGAATCCGCATTGGCCAGTGCTTCTTCCTGGGTGATTTTTCCCTGAGTATAAAGTTCGTATAAAGACTGATCAAAGGTTTGCATGCCTTCGCCAGTGCCTTTTTCAATCGCGTCTTTAATACTGTCTATATCACCCTTTTCGATCAGCTCCGAGATATAAGGAGACTTAAGCATAATCTCAACCGCAGCTATACGCTTGCCATCGACCCCCGGAATCAGGCGCTGAGAAACAACGGCGCGTAGATTGAGCGCCAGATCCAGTAACAACTGGTGATGCGCCGATTCGGGAAAGAAATTAATAATTCGATCCAGCGTCTGATTGGCATTGTTGGCGTGCAGCGTAGACAAACACAGGTGTCCGGTTTCAGCATAGGCCATGGCATGCTGCATGGTTTCCTGGTCGCGAATTTCGCCAATGAGGATCACGTCCGGCGCTTCACGCATGGCATTTTTTAGCGCATTGGAATAACTGAGTGTATCCAGGCCTATTTCGCGCTGATCAACAATGGATTTCTTGTGCTGGTGAACGTACTCGATGGGTTCTTCGATCGTCAGGATATGACCGGTCGTGTGGGTGTTACGGTGATCGATCATGCTCGCCAGGGTCGTTGATTTACCCGAACCAGTAGCCCCTACGAGTAACACCAGTCCTCGCGGCTCCATCACAAGATCTCTCAATATCGTTGGCAGGTGTAGCGTTTCCATTGAGGGGATGTGTGACTGAATGTAACGAATCACCATGGCGACTTCGCCACGTTGACGGAACAGATTAATACGAAAACGCCCTACATCGTGCGCCGCAATCGCGAAATTCAATTCCAGCGTTTCTTCAAAAATCTTTTTTTTCTCATCATTGATAATGCCATAAGCAAGCTTTTGTACCATGCCGGGCTGTAGTTTCTGACTTCCCAGCGGGGAGCTGACGCCTTCGATCTTGATATTGACAGGCGCTCCGGTACTAAAAAAAAGATCAGAGGCGCCCTTTTCCGCCATCAGTTTTAAATAGGGTACGATATCCATACGTTTATCTCCCCAGCATTATCAATATAATTAGTGGCCAATAGCCACAGCACACTCAATCATAGCACCATTAATTTCACACTGGCTATATGCAATCTCTGACAGATGTCCTGCAGGACTGATCCCACTGGTGTTTATTCAAATACAAAGAGTGTAGGATGTACCAGTATCCCAGACAGGATAAGTTTCAAGTTCGTTCATAGCAGCACTTCTGTAAAAAATATTTCAGGAATCATGATGTCATAGTACGATAGTTGTTTATACTAGTGAAATATGTGCTGTGACACTATATATTTTTGCTGGCAAGCCCACTATTCATCGTCAGGTGAGTAACATGACGGACCAAAATTCATACCCGCATAGCGATGCACTGGCCAGGCTCAACCGCAGCCTTTCTCTGCGAGACAAGCTGCATACCGCTCATCATTCAGTGCAGGAAACTCTGCCGTTCATCGCCCGTATTGCAGTAACGCTGTACGACCCGGAGACCCACACCCTGAGGACCTATATAGACAGCAGTGGTGGTGACAGGCCTCTGGAAAATTATGAGACACCTCTGGCGAACGCGCCTTCACTCAAACAGATTCTTGAGATCGGTCGACCGCGCGTCATTAACAATATGCTGACCTTTGAAGACGGCAAACACGAGCATACAAAACGCCTGGGGCGACAGGGCTATGCTGCCAGCTATACGATGCCTATTTATCACGCTGGCATCTTTATTGGTTTCATCTTTTTTAATTCGTATGAAACCAATGTGTTCAATGAAAGTGTATTGCGAGAGATTGATCTCTATGGGCACATAATAGCGATGATGATTGTTAATGAGATTTCCTCAATCAAGACCCTTGGTGCCGCCCTGCGCACCACTGCCCATCTGACACATATTCGTGATCCTGAAACCGGTTCCCATCTCGATCGCATGTCACGTTATTCGCGGTTGATTGCAATGAAACTGGCTGCCACACGCG
>CAYRNH010000218.1:0-4167 GCA_964425515.1 uncultured Thiotrichaceae bacterium
AGGTGAAGAGAGCGGCAAGGTATATGTTTACGCGCGCTCTTTGATACGCCTGGAAGTGTTGCCGGACCACCTTCGTGAATCATTGCTAAGTGGCAAGATCGGGATTGGTGAGCTGCTGCGTGAGTCCGGTCTTGAGACCTATCGCGAAATTCTTGATATGGGCTGTGAAGTCGATGAGTCGATGGCTTCTGTATTTTGTACAGAGCAGTGTGGCGACCTTTCTTATCGTACTTATCGAATCATGGCCAACCACCAACCTGCCATTTTAATTACGGAATATTTCCTGAATAGCCGATTTACTGACTAGTGTAATCTGGATAAAATTTCGTTTAGCTAAGCTATTCGCGTCTTAACTGTTTTGCACCGTAAGTTTTATTTCATCGCCTGTTCTTCAGACTCAATTGCATAGGGTAATTCGAGCACACTCACATCAGGCCCATCGGGCGACCCCAGTTTCAACTTGCCTTCTCTGGCATAACTATTCTGGATCACGGCCAGCGCTTCGACCTGGTTATTCTCGGCTAATTGCGCACTGATGATGGTACCAACCTCCTGTGTGGCTTTGGCGTTTTCCGCAGATAGTGTCTCGCCTGCAGCAGGGACGGTTTTGCTGTCTATGTTGATGTGGTACATGCGTTGTTTGAGTTTTCCCAGGTAGTGCATACGTGCGACGATTTCCTGCCCGGTGTAGCAACCTTTGGTAAAACTCACGCCGTTGACCAGTTCCAGATTCGCCATCTGTGGTACAAAGGCTTCGCTGGTGGCGGTGGTGATCACCGGAATGCCAGCGCGGATGTTGAGTAATTCCCAGTGACCAGCGCCGACTGCGCTGGCAGCAGCTGACAGTACTTGCCAATGCTCGGGCATGTGCTGAGGTGTGGCGTACAGCTCGAATCGATGTTCACCCGCGCAGCGAATCGCAATCGCATTGTCGTATTGCGCAACATCGTCACTGCTGGCCGGTAGAACACCGAGATGTGCCTCGAGTGCAGCGGTGGCCTGTTCGCCGTAAACACCGATTCTTAATAATGAATCGCTGACATCGCCCATCGCGACCTGCGCGCGCAATACATATTGTTGCAGGCGGTTGAGCACAGTCTCGGCCAGTTCCTGCGGCAGAGTGATAAAAAATGTGCCCGCGCTGCTGAACACTCTAAAGTTGGCCAGCATGCGTCCCTTGTTATTGCAGTAGGCATTGAGCTGGCTGTGCTGATCATCGACTTTGCTGACATCATTGGTGAGCTGGCCCTGCAGGAACTCGACTGTATCTTCACCCTGTACCGCGAGCACAGCATAGTGTGAGAGGTCGCAGATGATATTGCTATCGCTGCTCTGCGCAGCTTTGTGCTCGGTATCAAAGTCGACGATCCGGCCATTGGCGATGATCGCGCCAGATTGGGTGAGAAAGTCTTGCCAGTCAGTCTGCATAAAGAATCACTTATGTTGGTTTGTTGAAATGATTAAGCGCGATGGTGCGCAGGGTGTTCGGGTGTCGGCTATCATTGTGCTATCTTAGAGCCATGTCTCTCTGAATTCACGTTAGACTTTCAGGGGTTTATGCTAACATCGGTCAGGAATTATCTGAGCAATGTGTGCTCAGATGGATAATAACAATAAAAGGATCAACAGGCGGAGCATATGCATACCAGGCAGCGCCCGATATACCTGAATCTGTTGCAGATTCGTTTGCCGATCATGGGCGTGGTGTCTCTGGCGCACCGTGCTTCCGGCGTTCTGCTTTTTCTCGCTATTCCTTACGCGGTTCATCTGCTCGGCCTTTCGCTTACTTCTCGTGCTGATTTTGACCATGTCATTCGGCAGCTTGAGCAACCCTGGCTGCAGCTGTTGCTGCTGGCGCTGACCTGGGGCCTGGCGCACCATCTGTTCGCGGGCATCCGTTTTTTGCTGATCGATGCCGATATCGGCGTGCAAAAAGCCAGCGCCAGGACAGGTGCCTGGGCAGTGATCGCGGCTGAAATAGCGGTGGTCGCGGTCGTTGCCTGGAGGCTCTGGCTATGAGCAATTATGTGCTCGAAGGTCTGCGTCCCTGGGTGATTCAGCGTGTCAGCGCGGTGTATATCTCATTGTTTATCTTTTATCTGCTGTATTGCGGCCTGAGCGCACAGAGTGTTGGTTTCGAGGCATGGCGCGGCTGGCTGTTTCAGCCGCTGAATTCGGTGAGCTTGGCACTGTTTGTGCTGGCGATTCTGTTTCACGCCTGGATCGGCATGCGCGATGTGGTGCTCGATTATATTCACAACATCATGCTGCGTATTTTGATGCTGGCGCTGATCGCCAGCACTCTGGTTGGCAGCGCGTTGTGGGCGTTTCGCGCCTTATTATTAACGGTGACACACTGATGGCGATAAAACGACGGCAGTTTGATTCATTGATCATCGGTGCCGGCGGTGGCGGTTTGCGCGCTGCGCTGCAGCTGGCGCACGCCGATGCCAGTGTCGCTGTTGTGTCCAAAGTATTTCCGACCCGATCCCACACCGTGGCGGCACAGGGCGGGATGAATGCGGCACTGGCCAATGTCACGCCCGATAACTGGCACTGGCATATGTTCGATACCGTCAAGGGCGGGGATTATCTGGGCGATCAGGACGCGATCGAATACATGTGCCGCGCTGCGCCTAAAGCGGTGTACGAGCTGGAGCATTTCGGTGTGCCGTTCTCGCGTCTGGATAATGGCTCGATCTATCAGCGCCCGTTTGGTGGTCAAAGCCAGAATTTCGGCGGTGATCAGGCCGCGCGCACCTGCGCCGCCGCTGATCGCACCGGCCATGCAATTTTGCACAGTCTGTATCAGCAGAATATTCGCGCCAAAACCCATTTCTTCGATGAATTCTTCGCGGTCGATTTGTTAAAAGACGAGGACGGTCAGGTGCTCGGCGCGCTGGCGTTCAATATTCATAACGGCGAGCCGGTGATCATCGAAGCCAAGACCACACTGCTCGCCACGGGCGGTGCCGGCCAGTTGTTTCGCACCACCACCAATGCACTGATCAATACCGGCGATGGCATGGGCATGGCACTGCGCGCGGGTGTGCCTTTGCAGGACATGGAATTTTTCCAGTTTCATCCAACCGGGATTGCGGGTCGCGGCATGTTGATCACCGAAGGTGCGCGCGGCGAGGGCGGTTATCTGGTCAATGCCGATGGTGAACGTTTGATGGAACGTTACGCACCCAAGGCGAAAGATCTCGCCAGTCGTGACGTGGTGAGTCGCGCGATTGCCACCGAAGTGCGCGAAGGTCGCGGTTGTGGGCCGAAAAAAAATTATGTCATGCTGAAACTCGATCATCTTGGCGAAGATGTGATTCAGAAGCGTCTGCCCGGAATACGCCAGACCTGTATCACCTTTCTTGGTCTCGATCCGGCCGAATCGCCGATCCCGGTATTCCCGACCGCGCATTACACCATGGGCGGCATTCCCACCAATCGCTTCGGTCAGGTGGTGGTACCTGTCAAAGACACACCGGAAGAACCGGTCAGCGGTCTTTACGCAGCAGGCGAGTGCGCCTGTGTTTCGGTGCACGGCGCCAATCGACTGGGTGGGAATTCCCTGCTTGATATTCTGGTGTTCGGGCGCTCGGCAGCGAACCACATCATCAATTATCTGCACGACAACCGTTATCACAAGCCGATGCATCAGCCCAGTGTTGATGCTGCACTGGAAAGAATGCATCGCTGGGATGGCGCAGCAAAAACCGATTCGTCTGAATCGGTGAGCGTGCTGCGCAACGAACTCAAAACCGTGATGGAAGATCATTGCAGTGTATTCCGCAATGAACAGGTAATGCGCCAGGGTGTGGAACAGGTTGAAGCACTGGCGAAGCGCATGGACAATATTCGCATCGGAGATCAGAGCCAGGTTTTCAACACTGCGCGTGTCGAAGCACTGGAGCTGGAAAATCTGATGGGGGTCGCACTGGCGACCATGCATTCTGCTTATGCACGTAAAGAAAGCCGCGGCGCGCATTCGCGTATCGATTTTCCAGATCGTGATGATATTCAGTGGATGAAACACAGTCTATATTCGCTGGAAAACGGCCTGGACTACAAACCGGTGCGCACGCGACCGATGAGCGTGGAAAGTTTTCCACCGAAAGCAAGAGTGTATTGAAATAAGAAAAGATTTCACCACAGAGACACAGAGGACAC
>CAYRNH010000219.1:0-4157 GCA_964425515.1 uncultured Thiotrichaceae bacterium
TTTCTCCAGCATGCCGGTAGCCGCATTGCGTAATTTTAGTTCGGGTGCATTCATCAGTATCCACAGACTCCTTTAGTGTCGTAACGTTGTTAGCACGAAACCAATACAGCACGACTTATCTGTAGTATCAAGCACTATTTCGCAGAGCATAACTACAGATTTTGACGCATTTGGCTGTAGTGCCGGTTCAAGTAAAAGCTTTAGTCCGCAAATGAACGCGAATCAACGCAAATAAAAGCAGTCTTGCAGGCGTGATATGAATATTTGCGTTCAGCGTTCATTTGCGGATAGTTTCTCCTGTTCACACACAGGTCAACCTTTTAAAACAGTCCAAACAGACCCTTGTCTTTTTTGTGTTCTGCGATCGCCTGCTTGATCGCGGCATTACCGTTTAGCTCAGCCAGATCCATTGCCTGTTCGCGTTTGTTGTTGCGGATGCTGATATCTGCCCCTGCGGCGAGCAGGCGTTTGACTATCTCGACGCTGTTGGCATCGATCGCCAGCATCAATGCGGTGTTGCCGACATCATTTTTTGCATTGACATCGGCACCACTGGCAAGCAGTTTTGCCAGCGGCTCGGGGTTACCACGAGCAGCAGCAATCATTAGCGGTGTATTGCCATCACTGGCTTTAGCATTCACCGGCACACCCTGTGCGATCAACAGTGCGGCAATATCACCCTTTTTTAACATCGCTGCGTGATGCAATGCTGTCATGCCGCGGCTATCCCGATTCAAAGGCTTCACCCCGGCAGCGAGTAATACTTTTACATTCTCAGGCCTGTCCGCTTCAATCGCATACCACAGGGCATTATGCCCTGCATCATCCTGAATGGTGGTATCTACACCCGCAGTGATCAGGCGCTTGACGATCTGTGGCGGCATCGTCGACGACGCCAGCATGAGTTCGTCACGACCACGCAACAAGGTCTTGCCCGGTTTCGCGCCCGCATCCAGCAGCGCATTGGCAACCGTCTGGTAACCACCCGCAAGCGCATACAGCAAGGCACCGTGTTGTTGCCGATCTGCGAGATTAACTTTGGCGCTGGCAGCAAGCAGACGCTGTACGGTTGTCAGTCGGTTATTTTCCGCTGCCCAGATCAGTGCGGTTTTTCCATCCTTACCCGGTTTATTAATATCAGCGCCGTGGCGTAACAGACTGTCGACCACCGCATCGTGTCCCTGCAGGGCTGCGCGCGTTAACGGTGTGTGACCTTCGGCGTCGGTCTGGTTCGGGTTTGCGCCCTGTTTCAGCAACAACTCAGCAACATCACCCTGGCCTCGCCACGCTGAGATCATCAGGGCCGTCCAGTTTTTGTATACACTGCCCGCACCATTATTCAATGCGGCCAGTTTTTGTTGTGCAGTCAGCCCTCTATTAGTCGAACGAGGCAGACGCGCGCCACTTTTGCTCAACAGCGCTACGACATTATCGTGTTTATCCCGAGCTGCGAGTTCGATCGCGGTTTCACCGTCGTGATTTTTCAGCGTGTGTGATGCACGGCTCGCCAACAGTAATTTGACAACTTCTGCATAGCCCTTGCGCGACGCCAGCATCAGCGCAGTATTACCATTGGCATCCTGATAGTTCAGCTTTACATGATGTTGCAGCAGGCTGCGCACCATATCCACATTTCCCTGACTGGCTGCAAGAAATAATGGCCGGTCTTTGTAAGCATCGGCCGCATTTGCATCTGCACCATGCCCGAGAAGCATATTAACTATCTGGCTGTTTTTTCGCGCCACCGCTTCCAGCAGTACCGGTCGTCGAGAGCCATCATGCGTATTGGCATCAGCACCCTGTGCCAGCAGTGTTTTAACCGTGCCAGCATCACCTTCAACAACCGCCTCGATCAAACTCTGTCCCGGATTTAAAGAATGACTGCGTGTCGTCGCGCCACTGGATAATTGCTTTAACTTTGTATCTGCTTTGTGGTAGCCCTGTTTCGCTGCCGCGCTGTACCACTGAATTGCTTTGTCATTATCTTTTTGCGTGCCGATACCATCTTCACAATACGTCCCCAGTGTGTATTGCGCGCGCGCAAAACCCTGAACAGCTGATTTGTGCATCCAGATAAATGCTGTTTGATCGTTTGCAGCGGTACCCTGACCATTGTGATACATCACTGCGAGTTGATACTGCGCCTCCTCGTTACCCGATCTTGCCAGGCTGTTCAGTATCATCACCGCTTTTTCAAAATTGCGCGTACGAATCGCCAGTTTGGCATCCGCCATACTGGCCGCCTCTGCGGATAGCATTGTCAGCATCAAAATGCCGGCAATTAAATACCTGAACATCACTCTAAACATCACGCGGTTCCAAATTTGGTTTCGACACTAATACCCATTTCTTTCAAAAACGGGGTGGGCAATATACCGCCAGCACATACAATCACTGCATCATTGCCGATCTTGTGCAGTTGGCCTTCAGCATCGATAAGCACATCATTATCACCGATCTGTTTCACGACCGATTTCAGCATCACCTGCAGGCGGCCGCTCTTTTCTGCATCCGCCAGACGACTGCGATTTTTTTCTTTGGCGCGAGAAAAGGCATCGCTGCGATACGAAATGGTGACCTGGGTACCGGCTTCTTCGGCAATACTAATCGCCGCTTCCAGCGCACTGTCACCGCCACCCACCACCAGTACCTGCTGGTTACGATATTGTTCAGGATCGATCAGACGATACACCACTTTGGATTTTTCTTCGCCGGGTACATCCAGTTTTCGCGGTGTGCCGCGGCGACCGATCGCCAGCAGCAGCGCGCGTGTCTGATAGGTATTCTTTGATGTTTTCACTGTGAAGCCTGTTTTTTCCTGAGTAACGCTCTCAACACGCTCCCGAGTGTTTATCTTCAGGCCCGCGGTTTCGATGATGCCTTCCCAGAACCCCATCAACGCTTCCTTGGTGGTTTCCTTGAAATGCATTTTGCCCACAATCGGCAGCACCACGGGCGCGGTCATGACAATTTTCCCACGCGGATAGTGTGACACCGTGCCGCCCAGAGAGTCCTGCTCCAGCGTGACAAAACGTAGATTTTTATCCTTCGCTGCCAGCGACGCGGCGATCCCGGCAGGACCGGCACCCACAATCACCAGATCCAGCGGGTGAGATTTTCCGATTCCGGAAAGTTTGCTGATCGAGGTCACGGCCTGCACTCCCTGGGTCACCGCATTCCGGATCAGCCCCATGCCGCCGAGCTCGCCAGCGATAAAAATGCCCGGCACATTGGTCTGGTAGTCCGGATTCACCTCGGGGATGTCGAGACCACGCTTTTCAGTGCCAAACACCAGCTCGATGGCATCGAATGGACAGGCAGTTTTGCACGCTCCGTGACCAATACAATGACTGGGATTGACCAGTTGAGCCTTACCGTTGAGCAGACCGAGCACACTGCTTTCCGGGCAGGCACTGATACAGCTGGCGCAGCCCAGACAGCGCGCCGGATCGATGATCGGGTGCAAAGAGGCCGGCTCGGTCATACCGGAAGCGATCGACTCCTCCAGCATACGGCGGCTGCTATCGTCCCTACGGCGGCCTCTCCAGAGGTAAAACCCCACAATCAGACCAGCGGGGATTAAATATATCCACAGGCTCACATACATTGCTGTCCTCGTCTATAAATCATCTATCAAGGCCGAATTCCAGGAATCAGGGACTGCCTTGCCGGATAAGGAAGGCGGGCTTTTGTGTCAGGAGTATAGGCGGACTATCCCCTGACAGTGAAAAGAATTCCGACATGATATGAGTTTAATGTGAACTGCATCACACCAGTATAGCTGGTATAAAACTACTATCGACCTGGGTGAACCTGGATTAATTACGACTGATATCAGTGGAAATGCAGCAATATGAACACCAAAGCCAGTATACCGATGCCAGTCGGGCAAGCTGCCGCCGAGCTAAAAAACAAGCCACAGCAGCGAAGTTTTTTGTACCGGTTTTTACACGGCCTGAAAAAACAGCTATTTGCCATCAGTGTCATCGTCATCCTGGTTCTGGGCTGGAGCCACCGCGACAGCAATTATCTCAGTGCCGAAACCGGTACCGGATATGCCCTGGGCATCATCGGTACCAGTCTGATGCTTATTCTCCTGCTCTATCCACTGAGCAAACGAGTCAAGACCATGACCCGTTTGATCCCGATACGCTACT
>CAYRNH010000220.1:0-4145 GCA_964425515.1 uncultured Thiotrichaceae bacterium
AAGGCCGGTGGCTATGCGATTCAGGGCGCTGCCGCACAATTTATCAAGGCGCTGCACGGCAGTTATTCAGGCGTTATGGGGCTGCCTTTGTACGAAACCGCAGAATTGTTGAAAAGCTGTGAAGCGCGGCGCTCTTAATAGCGCGATTCAGGCTATGCTTTACTGACATAAAATTTATAAATGAGCTGGTAATTTATGAGTGTAAGTAAGGAAGTACTTATTAATGTGACACCGCAGGAAACCCGTGTTGCTATTCTGGAAAACGGCATGCTGCACGAGCTGTATATCGAGCGCAGTCGCAATCGCGGCCTGGTCGGTAATGTGTACAAGGGCCGAGTTGCGCGCGTGCTGCCGGGTATGGAAGCGGCGTTTATTGATATTGGTCTTGAGCGTGCAGCATTTTTGCACGTTTCAGATATGGCGATGAGCGTGAAACAGCAGGCCGAAAGCAATGGGCATCTGCATATCACTCGTGTGTTGCACGAAGGCCAGGAACTGCTGGTACAGGTGGTCAAGGATCCACTGGGCACCAAGGGCGCGCGTCTGACCTCCAATATTACCGTGCCCTCGCGCTATCTGGTGTTCATGCCAAATTCGGACAATATAGGCGTGTCGTCGCGCATTGATAGCGATGAAGAACGTGAGCGTTTGCGCACCATGCTGACAAATCACGAAGACCGTAGCGAAGACGCAGGCTATATTCTGCGCACCGCGGCTGAAGTGGCGACTGAAGAATCGATTTCACGTGATATCAAATATCTTAACCGCCTCTGGCAAAAAATCCGTGATGCTGGCGATGCCAAAGCAGGTGATGTGGTGCATCGTGATCTGCCCTTGTATCTGCGTGTGTTGCGCGACATGGTCGATGAAGACCTTGAGAAGATTCGAGTTGATTCGCGCGAGACATTTCAGAGCATGCAGGAGTTTGCCAGCGAGTATGTGCCAGAAGTTTCCGATCTGATTGAGCACTATCCGGGCGAGAGACCCATATTCGATCTACACAATGTTGAAGATGAAATTCAGCGAGGTCTGGAGAAAAAAGTACACCTCAAATCGGGTGGCTATCTGATTATTGATCAGACCGAGGCGATGACCACGATCGATGTCAACACAGGTGCCTATGTTGGCAACCGCAATCTTGAAGAGACCATATTTAAAACCAATCTCGAAGCCGCGCAGGCAATTGCCAGACAGCTGCGTCTGCGGAATCTGGGTGGCATTATTATTCTTGATTTTATCGACATGACGGAAGACGAACACAAACGTCAGGTGATGCGCGCTCTGGAAAAAGCACTGGAAAAAGACCATGCACGAACGCACGTTTGTGATGTCTCGCCGCTGGGTTTGATTGAAATGACGCGCAAGCGAACCCGCGAAAGTCTTGAGCATGTTTTATGCGGTGTTTGTCCCACCTGCGAAGGACGTGGCACGATTAAAACAGCGGAGACTATCTGTTATGAGATTTTTCGTGAGATATTGCGCGAAGCCAGACAGTTTGATGCCAGGGAACTACTGGTACTGGCCGCACAGGATGTGGTCGACATGTTGTTAGATGAAGAGTCTGGCAGCCTTGCTGAACTTGAAGGTTTTATCGGGATTCCGATTAAATTTCAGATCGAAGCCACGTTTACCCAGGAACAGTACGACGTTGTCATTATGTAATTGAGCTGGATAACATGCGCACAGGTATAAAATAGTTTTCTATGGGTTGGCTTGCCAAAATCCGCGTTTTCCTGCTTATCGTAGCGGCATTCATCATCATTACACTTGCGGTGACGTTCAGTGTGTTGCGCGCGGTATTGCCGCATGCAACTGGCTATCTCACCGAAGTCACGCAGACGCTTGAGCAGCAACTGGGCTTGCCGGTAAAGATCGCCTCGATGGATGCCGATATGAGCTGGTTGCAACCGCAGCTCAAACTACTCAATGTACGCATATATAATGCAGATGGAAAAAGCGTTCTGGTCGCATTTGATGAAGTCACTTTTTCATTATCCTATCTGGATTCACTTCGTTTTATGTCGCCAATGATTAGTGGTATCAGTCTTAGTGGCGGTGATCTGTCTGTAAAACGCGACAAGCAGGGGCACTGGTTTGTGCAGGGTATACCGATTGCGACAGATGCTGATAAGAAGATATCCGAAAAACTTGTTGACCAGATTAATAATGCTAATTTTTCACTTCTGCATAGCACCTTACACCTGCGTGATCAAACCCATGCATTCAATAATATGGATTTTTCGAATGTCAATATACAGGTTGAAAACCTGCTGGGCACACACGATATACGTGCAAGCGTTGATCTTCCTGAGCTTTATGGAAGGAGCCTGCAATTTGAAGCAAAGGTACATGGCGATCTGTCAAAACCGGAAACAACAAATGCTGAACTATATTTTAAAGGACAGTCGCTGGAGCTAAGGCCAATATTCGACGAATTTGGAAAAAAAGATATTATTAGTGCGCGGGGGCTGGCCAATGCCGAGGTATGGTTAACGGTAGAAAATAAGCAGCTGAAGCAGCTTAAAACACATGCAACGATTACTCAGCTCAAGGTTGATAGTGCCAATCATAAAAAGCAGTGGAAAGCCGACTCGGTTTCAGGAAGCGTGTTCTGGCAACGCTATTCGGATGCCTGGCGACTCGATATAAAAAACTTCAGCATCACACGAAATGGGAATACCTGGGCGCAGCCAGCAGCGTTTTTATTGAGAAAGAACGATGCTTCTGGATATCAGGTGGCAGTATCGTATTTACGGTTAGAGGATTTAACCGGCCTGATGCCTGTGTTGCTGGGCAATCATTATCCTGAAGATACGCGCAAAATGGCTGCGCTGGGTCTACAGGGCGATCTATATAATGTCAATCTGGTGTTGCCAGCCGAAGACGGTTCTCAAAACGCGTTTAGTCAACTTAATTTAAGCGCAGTCTTTAACAACCTGAGTTTTAAGCTTCCCGAACAGAAGATCTCGCTCAAAGGGATTGATGGTCAGCTGGATTATAAAGATGGCCGGGCACAGATGCTGCTCGCCAGTAATAATGCGATAGTCGAAATGGCCTCGTTATTCCGTCAGCCGATCGAGGTGCGTTCTCTGGATGCTTCCGTACAAGTTGCGCTGAACAATAACGACTGGACTGTCAATGCGGATTCTGTTCGTCTGGATACTGCAGATATTGCAACGCGCTCGCGTATACACGCGGTCTGGCCTGAAAATGGAAAGCCGTACCTTGATATGCAGACCAATTTCCATGATGGGGACGGTGCTTCGGTTACAAAATATTATCCTGTAGGCATTATGCCGAAGTCTCTGGTCTCCTGGTTAACAGGCTCGCTCTCGGGTGGACAGATTGATAGTGGTAGTTTTATTTTTAGCGGTAATGTCAGTGATTTTCCGTTTAAGCAGAATCAGGGTGTGATGGAAACCCAGTTTCAGGCCAGCGGTGTGTCGTTGCAATTTTTGCCTGACTGGCCGGCGCTGAGTGATATTAAAGGCCGTGTTCGCTTTTACGATAATTCATTACAGATTGAAAACGCCAGTGCGCAGGTGTATGACAGCAATCTTCATAATGTAAATCTCAATATTGATGATTTGCAAAATATACAGATTGCTATCGATGGCAAGATTGCAGCAACAGCCAGTGATGCACAAAAATATATATGGAACAGTGGACTCAATTCTGTTCTGGGCGATGCGATGAGGCAGATGCCTTTGTTCGGTAATCTGGACATCGATCTCAACATGGTAATTCCGCTCGATAAAAAAAATGCGACGGTAAAAACGTCAGGCACTGTGATGTTTGATAATGATTTGCTGGGTCTGCCATCCATGGGTTATCAACTGACAGATCTAAACGGTAAGCTCGATTTTACCAATCAGTCTGTAACAGCGGATGCGCTGAGTGCGCGGTTTGAAAATGCACCGGTGACGATTGGTGCGGTGACCATGAATTCGCCTTACAAAGATTTGGCGATCCAGGTCAAGGGCCGTTTGCCGATTGATGGCTTGCTGCAAAAGTTCGACTGGTTGCCAGGCGACTGGTTGAGTGGGCAATCAGACTGGGATATATCGGTACACGTGCCGTTAACACCAGGTCAACATTTATGGGTAGCCGCCTCATCTCCTTTGCAGGGTGTGTCTATTGCGGTT
>CAYRNH010000221.1:0-4114 GCA_964425515.1 uncultured Thiotrichaceae bacterium
AAGCAGTGGACTCTCAGATCCAGCTTTCTGAATCAATCATATCGGATGCGAAGAATAAGCTTGCATCCAGTCAGAAGCTGGCGGATTCGCTCAAGGCGCAGGGCAAACCGATACCAGAGACTTTGACTGCCAAGATAGAGCGTGAACAGGGTCAGATTGCTACTCAGGAAGATGTGAAGCAAAGTCGCGTTAAACAGCGCAAGGAGATTGCCGACCAGTTCAACGGTTACATTGCACGCTTTCGTGTACTCAAGCAGCAGCAGGACGAGGCGCGAAAAGCACTCGAAAATCGAAATTAGTAACCGGCAGACAACGAATATCAGCTAGCTTTTAATCAGCGTACCCACGCCTTCATCGGTGAGCAGTTCGAGTAGCACGGAATGCGCGACACGACCATCGATGATGTGCGCGGTTTTCACCCCGGATTTAACCGCATCAGTGGCGCAATCTACTTTGGGTAACATGCCGCCAGCAATCGTGCCATCGGCAATGAGTTGATCGATATCCTTGAGCGTCAGCCCGGTCAGTGTTTCGCCTGATTTATTGAGTACACCGGGTGTGTTGGTCAGCAATAACAGCTTTTCCGCACCGAGCACACTCGCCAGTTTGCCCGCGACAATATCGGCATTGATGTTATACGTTGCCGCATCATCGCCAACGCCGATGGGTGCGATCACCGGAATGAATTCGCCCTTGTCGAGCATGTGCACGATGGCAGGATCAATCGAGGTGACTTCGCCAACGTGACCCAGGTCGATGATCTCGGTTGCATCCAGTTCTGGCGTTTTGCGCGTGATGTGCAATTTTTTCGCGTGAATCAGGCCGCCGTCTTTTCCGGTGAGCCCCACCGCGTGACCACCGTTGTGATTGATCAGACTGACAATACTTTTGTTGACCAGGCCGCCGAGCACCATTTCCACCACGTCCATGGTTTCGCTGTCGGTAACGCGCATGCCATCAATAAACACCGATTCTTTGCCTATCTTTTTCAGTAGATCACCAATCTGCGGACCACCACCGTGCACAATCACCGGATTGATGCCCACCTGTTTTAGCAACACGATGTCCTGAGCAAAGCTGGCCTTGAGTTTTTCGTCGACCATGGCATTGCCGCCATATTTGATCACGATGGTCTTGTTGTTCAGGCGTTGCAAATACGGCAGCGCTTCTGCCAGTACACCGGCTACATTTTTTGCGGATTCTTTATCCAAGTGTTGCTCCAGAAAATATCAGGGCATGAGAGTAGCGGCTATTTGACAACAAAGCCGGGGTAGACGCAAATAGCACTGCTTTAGTGATTGTTTGCGTGCGCACTGGCTGTAGCGATGACCTGATCCGTGGTCTGTTGCATGCGATGGTAATGGCTACCCTCCCAGTAGATCTGGCCACAGTTGTGGCATTGCCAGAAGCGGTCATAATGGCGGCGGGTCATGGGCTGGAGCTGATCAATAATATCTGCCTTGCTCACCGCGACAAGCTCACCGTTGCATTTTGTGCAGCGGCCAAACGGTTCGATGAGTTTATACAGATCAAAGCGCCGCATCACTTCGTGGAACTGCACCATTGGATCAGTAGCGCGTACAAAATAACCGTGATCGATAATCTTGCGTTTCAGTAAAGCGCGGTCGCGTGTCAGCACAATGCGCTTTTGCTGCGCGGATATTTCCGCAAGTCGGGCATCGTCAATAGTATTTTCGTAAAACGTGTCAAAACCGAACTGCCGCAGATAACGCGCCAGCCGACCGAGATGACAGTCGAGCGCAAAACGGAAGACAGACAACGGGCCTTCGCGTAGTCTGAGTTCAGGCTTGATGCCGAGATTTTCAAACACCGGGTAGACCGCGATGCGATCACCGTTGGCCACCAGATAATCAAAGCCGACCGCCTGGCTGTTGACCAGAATCAGTTCGACCTCGGTGTGAGGAACGCCCTGAGATTCGATCAGGTCCTTGACCGAGGTGTTGCGCGTCAGGCTGAAGTCATAACTGCGCTTGCGTTTATCCGCTGGCAGAAAGTCATTCAGCGTTGCGTAAAACCGTAATTCAATATGACCCTGCAATCCGGACTCTCTGGACGTTAAAAAGGAAGCTGCAGACTGCTGTCCTGCTTGAGCAGTTCCTGTTTAAACTTTTCCTGAATTTCATTCAGCGTGTTTTGATTGTTGGCCTCAAAACGCAGCACCAGGCTTGGTGTGGTGTTGGAAGGTCGAATCAGTCCCCAGCCATCGGCGTAGTTGACGCGCATTCCATCTATAGTGATGACTTCGGCATCGCCAAAGTCTGAATTCTGTTTGAATTGATCCATAAAGGTGTAGTGCGCACCGTCCTGCTTGAACTGGATTTGCAGTTCGGGAGTATTGAATGAATCCGGCAGTTCGGCAAACACTTCCGATGAAGGCTGGTCGCGCTTGCTGATAATTTCCAGCATGCGCGCTGCGCTGTAAAGGCCATCATCAAAACCAAACCAGCGTTCCTTGAAAAATACATGGCCGCTCATTTCGCCAGCGAGTTCGGCGCCGGTTTCTTTCATCTTGGCCTTGATAAATGAATGCCCGGTTTTCCACATCAAAGGTTCGCCACCAAGGCGAGAAATTTCTTTCGCCAGATTGGTGCTGGACTTCACATCAAAAATAATCAGTGCGCCGGGTTTGCGGCTGAGCACATCGGCAGCGTATAGCATCATCTGGCGGTCGGCCCAGATAATATTCTTTTTGTCATCGATAATACCAACACGATCACCGTCGCCATCAAACGCGAGTCCGATGTCGAGATTGTTTTTTTCAATGCAGGCCTGAATGTCGGCCAGGTTTTCCGGTCGCGAAGGATCCGGATGGTGGTTGGGGAAAGTACCATCGACCTCGCAGAACAGCTCGGTGACTTCACAGCCCAGTTGGCGGAACATATCCGGTGCAAGAAAACCGGCCACGCCATTACCGCAGTCAACCGCAATGCGCAGTGGTTTCGCCAGTTTGATATCGCCGACGATGGTGCTTACATACTCGGGGACCACATTCTGTTTTGTGTACTTGCCTGCGCCGCTCGCCAGTTTGTCTTCGACGATGCTGTGATACAAGGCCTGAATACCATCACCATAAAGCGTGTTGCCCGCGATCAGCATTTTTAATCCATTGTACTGTGGTGGATTGTGGCTGCCGGTGACCATGATGCCGGTACCGGTTTTGAGTTCGTGCGTGGCGTAATACAGCACCGGTGTCGGTGCCATGCCGATATCAATCACATCACAGCCGCCTGCGCGCAAACCTTCGCTCAGCGCTTCGGACAGCATCGGGCTGGATAGACGACCATCGCGACCGATAACCACGGCCTTCTGTTTTTGCCTGAGCGCTTCGGTGGCAAAGGCACGACCGATTTCGCGAACCGCATCCGGAGTGAGTGCGGTTTCAACCACGCCACGAATATCGTAAGCGCGAAAAATGTCCTGATTAATCTTGTTCATTTGTGTATCTACTGTCTCTAAATTAGAAATAAGTGAGCGTGCTCAACTGCGACCGGATGAACCAAAGCCGCCGACACCTCTATGGGATAAATCAAAATCATCAACCACTTCGAAGTCAGCCTGTACCACCGGTACAAATACCAGCTGCGCAATGCGGTCGCCGCACTCGATTGTAAAATCGTCCTTGCCGCGGTTCCAGCAAGATACAAATAATTGACCTTGATAATCCGAATCGATCAAACCAACCAGATTCCCCAGTACAATACCATGTTTATGGCCGAGGCCGGAGCGTGGCAGAATCACCGCAGCCAGTCCGCTATCTTCGATGTGAATCGCAATGCCGGTAGGAATCAGTTCGGTCTCGCCGGGTTTGAGTATTAATGCCTGATCGATACACGCGCGCAGATCCATGCCAGCAGAACCGGGGGTGGCGTGTTCGGGTAATGGAATGGTTTTTCCCAGACGTGGATCGAGGACCTTAAGCTGTATTTTTTTCATGCTGCTTCTTGTTGTAGTGGTGTGCGATCAGCTGGATCAGCTGTCGGGCGATACTGGTTTTGCGCGCACGCGCCAGGGTTTGCTGGCCATCGGGCCAGAACACCTGCAGGGTATTGTATTCGCTGCCAAAGCCGATGTCTTTTTTGCTGACATCATTGGC
>CAYRNH010000222.1:0-4051 GCA_964425515.1 uncultured Thiotrichaceae bacterium
TTTTCACCATAGATAAAAAGTACATAGGTGATAACGCAAAGCACGGCAAACATAACAATCGTCACGGCCACTTCCATGAGGCCGCCGCCTGCCGAGAAGTTCATTGCTGTGGCGATGGTGCCGGGTCCGGCGAGAATGGGCATCGCCAGAGGCGATACCGCAACACTCAGCGCGGCTTCACGCGATTTTTGTTTGTCATCATCGCTCGGATGCTGAACGCTGGAGTGTTTGCCCTGCAGCATGTGAAAGCCGATGAAAAACACCAGCAGGCCACCGGTAATTCGAAAAGCGGGCAGGGTGAGGCCGAACAATTCAAAAACCACCTTGCCGGCCACTGCAAACAGTGTAACGATGATAAATGCCAGCAATAATGACCTGCGTGCTACGGCTGCAGTGGTTTTCAAATCATCGTCACTCGTGAGCCCAAGAAAAATGGGGACGTTGGCGATCGGATTCATGATGGCAAAGAAGCCCATAAATACCGTTGCAGAGTGAAGTAGTGCTGCATTCATTTTATATTTTTCTCAATCGCTGAAGCGAGAAGATTATCAGGCGCGTCGTTTGCTTGATGCTGCCCCAGATTTACAGGTAGACGCTGTTAATCAGTGTACTTGTATTCCCATTGGTCTGACAACACTCATATCCCGTCTCTCTAAATGGGCCGGCTTTATGAGAGGGTTAACAGAGAAGGGCTCTGTTAATTTCATCTGTTGTCATCAGGCTGACCCCGATGTTTTTCATTTCGTCTTCGCCCTGTGGGTATAGCTGTGATATCGCGTCTTTGACCAGAACCACACGAAAATCTCGCTCGCTGGCTTCATAGATGCTTGTTCTGGGGCAATTCGGAAAATTACAGCCAGAAAACACCACGGTATCTTTGTTCAGTTCTTTTATAAAACGTTCAAGATGAGTATTGTAAAACGCACCCCACCTGGGTTTATACATCACGTACTCCTGGTGACCAATTTTCTGAAATTCGCCCGCCAGAAGCTTGGTTGAGTCAAGTTTTGTCGAGCTCTTGGGCTTGAGTTCTTTAACCAGTTCCGCCCCATCAGTACCAGGCGCGACCATTTCGGTTCCGTCTTCGATTCGCTGTCTGCGACATGGCTCAACATTTGAACCGTCACGATGGTAGAGCCTGATAACATGAATGACAGGCAATCCGTTTTTTCGGTAGCAATCCAGCAGTTGAGCCATGTTTGAAATGATTTCTTTTGTGCCCGCAATGTGTGCGGGCGCATTATCCAGAGTAAAATCATTTTGTGTATCGATCGTAATAAGCACCGATCTGGAAAAGTGAGGTTCGGTATATGTATCCACGGTGCCTGTTTGCTAATAGCCAAGTCTGGATCAGGGTTCAGATAAATATGAGTTGAAGGCCTAGTATTCAGCTTCGCGAACGATCGGCATGCCATCTGTTTCCCAGCCGACAAATCCTCCGGAGAGATTGAGCACGTTTTTGAACCCCATCATCTGCAATACCGCGGCAGCCATGGCAGAACGACCGCTGGTTGCACAGTAAACTACAACCTGCTGATCACGGCCACCGGACAGGGGCGGGTAGTGTTTGGGATAGCTCGGGTCGGCAGCGGCTTCAATGATGCCACGTGGTACAAGATGGGCGCTTTCAATATGACCATGCTCAAACTCTGAGGACTCGCGTACATCGAAAAGCAGAAAATTTTCTTTGGCATCCAGTTTGGCCTTGAGCTCTGCGGGCGAAATTTCTCTGATGCAGGACTTGGCAGCTCGCACAAAATCCATCAGACCAACGGGCTGGTCGGGTTTGAACAGGTCGTACATTTGAAATTTACTCCATCATAGAAAAAAGGGGCGACTAGATAGTCTCGTTATCTTTGGTATTGCTGTTCAGTATAAACTACCAGAAAAAGCCAACCAAATTGCATGAAAGCAGTAACGTTATACTCGGCGGTTCTGGCTGGAAGCTGTACGCAGCTCTGTCCTGGCTGATGAAATGACTCGCATCGAAGAACGCAGTAACAACCAGACAAGACCTGACGCAACCAGAATATCGGGCCAGCCCGAACCGGTGAGCCAAACCGCGCCAGCCGCGACAAAGACCGAGAGATTTGTTGCGATGTCATTTCGTGAACACTCCCACACCGAGCTCATATTGACATCTTCGTGCCGATGTCGCCAAAGCAGGTAAAGGCAGAGTGAGTTTGCGATAAGACCGAGAAGACTGAACGCGCCCATGATCTCAAACACCGGGACGCCCGGAACGAAAATCCTGTAGGCAGCCTGGGCAGCCACGACACAGGCGGCCAGGAAAATTAAGCCGCCTTTAAACAGCGCGACCCTGGCTTTTGCGGCGGCTCCTCTTGAAACAGCGTACAGGCTAAGACCGTAGGTCAAAGCATCTCCAAGATTATCAAGACCGTCGGCAAGGAGTGCCGTGGACTTTCCATAAAGCGCGGCCATCACAATCACCAGAAACATTATGGCATTAACGCCCAGCACAATTTTCAGCGTTCCTCGCTGCCTCTCATGAAGGGCATCAATAGCGCAACTGTCGTTACAGCATCCGCTCATTCAGTAAACCTCATTCTGATACTGGATCAGGCCTGAATGCATCAGGGCCTCTCCATAATTTTTGCACATAAGGGTCAGGTTAGATGATGCGTTATATCTTTTTCTGCAGGCCATTCAATAAATGCGAAAATCTGGATCATAAGGATGTTTATCACAGGTATAAAGAAACAAAGTGACCACGGAAAAACCGGCCATTATTTAGAATGGGCGCCAACACGGCTACACCAGCCCCTGTATACGTGCTGCGAGCCAGGGTGAGATCAGCGTCACCACGAGCACTATGGGCCATAAATTTCCTCCCTTGAATGTGTACGCCTGAAGCAAATCAGGCCAGTCCTTATGAGCGACGAAATGTCCAAAACCAAATTCAAAAATGAGCGTAAGGAGAAGCCAGAGTAATCCTATTATCCAGTATTGTGATGAGCCAGGTCGGCCATACCAGGGTGTCGTGTAATAGGCCACTAAAAAAATACAGCCTGAAAGAAGGATACCGCTGGTAATCAGTCCCGCAAATGTGCCCATGAAGGGGATAAGTGCTTTTTCACGGAATACGCCATTGATGATGGCGACGAGCGAAAGCACAGCCCACAGGGTCAGCGCTTTTGCCATGATTGTGACTGTCATGAATGCCTCCGTTGTGATCAACGCCTGCATACTCAGGCCAGCAGCCTGTATTGTTCACACTTTAAATCAAATATGCGGGCGGCAAAACACCGCCCGCAATGTTGCATCACAACTCACCCGCCTCCTCGACATCGGTGATCCAGTACAGTCCTTTGCCTCCGAATCCGCAGGAACTTCGGATTTCATCCAGTAGCGAGCGCGCACGTTCGTCTTCGATGATCACATCGACACGCACCTGGGGCACGAACCCGACCACACGGTCTCGCGCCGACAGGAATGGATCGTGCTCAAGCTGACCGCTGTGTTCTTCGATGTGACTGAACATGAAGGTTTCCAGTTGCAGTCCGCGTAAGCAGTCCGCCAGTTCCTGTTGCAACGACGAGTGCACGACCATAGAGAGTTTTTTCATGACTGTGCCTCCACATTGTTATCTTTTTTGCCCGCAAGTTTCGGGGCCTTGTTGCGTTCAAGGGTTCGTTCCAGACGCTGCTCGCGCTTCTCCTCCAGCCACGTATACAGCGCCGGCAACAGGATCAGCGTTAGCAAGGTCGACGTCACCAGACCACCGATCACGACGACTGCCAGCGGACGCTGCAGCTCGGACCCCGGCCCGGTTGCGGCAAGCAGTGGCAACAGGCCGAAGCTCGCGATGAGCGCGGTCATCAGTACCGGACGCAATCTGCGTTCAGCGCCCTTGCGCACTGCTTCCTGCACCGACAGACCACCCTGCCGCAACTGGTTGAAGTAGCTGACCATCACCACGCCGTTAAGCACCGCAACGCCGAACAAGGTTATGAACCCGACCGATGCCGGCACCGACAGGTACAGGCCCGATGCGTACAGTGCGACGACGCCGCCGATCATTGCGAACGGA
>CAYRNH010000223.1:0-4016 GCA_964425515.1 uncultured Thiotrichaceae bacterium
CAACAATTTGTCAGCCGCTTTTCTGCCAATGCTTCAAAAGCCAAACAGGCGACTTCGCGCGCAAAACAAATTGAAAAAATTCAGCTCGATGACATCAAACCATCCAGCCGTGTCAGCCCGTTTATTCGTTTTAATCAGGAAAAGAAACTGCACCGTCAGGCGCTGATTCTGGAAGATCTCGGTCACGGCTTTGACGAACCTCTGTTCAGCGGTGGCAACATGATCATTGACGCGGGCACACGTCTCGCCGTGATCGGCGAAAATGGCGCGGGTAAAACCACCTTTGTTCGCTGTCTGGTCAATGAACTCAAGGCCAACCACGGAACCATCCAGTGGTCAGAAAACGCCAACATTGGTTACTGCCCGCAGGACAGCAGCGCAGAATTTGATAATGACCTGAATCTGTTCGACTGGATGAGCCGCTGGCGCAAGCCGGGTCATGACGACCAGATCGTGCGCGGCACGCTTGGACGCTTATTGTTTTCCAGTGAAGACTTCAACAAAAAAGTAAAAGTCTGTTCCGGCGGTGAAAAAAACCGCCTGCTTTTCGGCAAGCTGATGTTGCAGGACCCCAACGTGCTGATCATGGACGAACCAACCAACCATCTCGACATGGAAGCCATCGAAGCGCTGAACATGGCGCTGGAGCATTTTGAAGGCACGCTGATCTTTGTCAGCCACGACCGTGAATTTGTGTCTTCACTGGCGACCCGCGTGCTCGAGATTAAAGATCGGCAGTTAATCGACTTCCAGGGCACCTATGAAGAATACCTGGCCAAAACACTCGAAGACACAAACAAGGTACGCGCCAGCAAATAAGTCAGAAATACAAACACATTACTATTTTCGAAAAGATGGCTTTATGCCATCTTTTTTTTGCCGTCGTTTTTTATCACCCTGACAACAGGCATAAGCAATCCTGCAAACGCATCAGATTGACCTGGATCTATTTTCACGCATGTTCCAGCGTGGATTGATAAAATACTATTGACAGCAAACGGGTCCGACTATAACTTGAAGACAGTCACCAACAGAGGACAGACGCTATGACACCCAGGGGAAGTACAACCGGTAAAAAACGCTCGACCACGGCTACGCATAAAGGCCAGGCGACCCGTAAACGCAACGATCTGACCAAACGGCTCAAAGCCGACCTGCAAGCAACTCGACAAGCACTAAAACAAGCGCGCGCTGCTGCACGCGAAGAACTGAAGCTGGCGAATGCGGCCGCCAAAGCTGAAATCACTGTGCTTAAAGATCAGCTTGCCGTGATGAGCAAGCGTGAAAAAGCACTGCTGAAAATCGGTGAGCAAAAAGCAAAGCACATGTGGAATGCGGGCGAAAAATGGGAAAAGGAACAAATCTCAAAAATCAAAAAAATGTTCAAATAAAGGTTTCAGGCTGAGATCGAATCAGCCACTTTACCAGGCCAGCTGATTCAGCTGTGCCTTGTGTGTTCGCCAGTCAGGCATAAACTGATCCATGAGCTGAACAAAGCGCTGGTTGTGGCTGCGTTCCAGCAAGTGGGTCATTTCGTGCGCCACTACATATTCAAGACAGGCCAGAGGTTTTTTCGCCAGTTCCAGATTCAGCCAGATGCGCTGTGCTGCAGTATTGCATGTGCCCCAACGGGTTTTCATCCGTTTTACACCAAACTCGGCTACGCGCACACCCATCAGGATTTCATATTTTTCAATCATCGCAGGCAGTGCCTGTTTCACCTGAGCGCGATACCACTCATATACAATCGCCTCGCGTTTGTCTCGCGAACTATGCGGCCTGACGCCAAGTTCCAGACTGTCGCCCAACAGGCTCAGGTATGGCGCTGCGTTGCGCTCGATCACTTTTAGACGGTAGCTCTGACCTGCAAAATAAAGGAGCTCACCCTCCTGATATTCATGCTCAGGTTCGCACGGCAGCGCACGCAGCCTGATTTGTTGCTGTTCAATCCAGTCCAGCCTGCTCACAACAAAAGCGCGAATCGTGTTGATGCTGACAGAATTCGGTGCAGACACACGCACTCGACCCTGTGGCGGATGCACACTGAGACGCAGGTTTTTGTTGAGTTTTCTCTGAACCACATCCACAGACAGGTCGCCTAACTGCAATCGTGATCGGTCGTTTCCGGATTTACGGCTAAACAAGGACAAAAGCGTATTCCACAGCCCGCTTATTTCTTGCTGTCGAGCATGGCTTTAAGGTCAGCAAAGGGATTAAAGGTGGCTGATGAGCCTTTGCTACCACCTGTCGAGGTATTGCCCTGAAGCGCTTCCAGCTGGCGCTGATGTTCATTGTCGTGACAATACAGGCACAACAGCTCCCAGTTGCTACCATCTGACGGGTTGTTGTCGTGATTATGATCGCGATGGTGCACGGTTAGTTCGTGCAGGTTTTTACGGTCGAATTCTCGTGCGCAACGGCCGCAGATATGAGGATACAGCTTGAGCGCCTGTTCGCGATAACCCTGCTCACGCTGCTCACTGGCACGTCGGGCACCGGCCACGACCTGATTCAATTTGTTGTTTTCCGGTTTAGCCATTCCACCCTCAGCAGCTATGCCCGTGAGGGCACTTTGTCGGGCTATTATAGATTCTCGGATAAACCAGTTCAAACACTACAGACTCCGTCGAGGTTGCTGTAAAACAGCAATCTCGACGAGAATCAGTATGCGCACAGACTTAGGCTGCTTTCTTTTTTCTTCTGGTCTTCTTTTTGGGTTTTGACAGCTTGCGATCCGCAGCAACAATACCTTTCACATAAGCAGCCAGTGCTTTCTGACTTGCTTTCAGGCTAGCCAGCTCGGTAGTGATGGCAGAACGTGCAGCGGTCGATTTGGTCAGCTCTTTGGTGACCTTGGCCAGTTCAGAGGTCACTGATTTAACCGCTTTGCGCGAATCAGCAGTTGAATTCTTCTTGTTGGCAGCAATGGCGCGTTTCTTTTTGCCCATCAGACTTGCACGACGTTTTCTTAAACGACGACCTTCGCTCATCAGTTTTTTAGATGCTGCAGAATTTACAGAAACTGCCTTATCTGCATTTTCCAGAGAAACCATCAAAGTCGTCACTGCGGCTTCAATAGAATTAGCAATAACAGAATTTTTGGTAACCGTAGCTCGCTTTTTAGCAGCCATTTAATTGCTCCGTCGGATTAATGGAAGAGATATTGTATCAGCAACTTAGAAGAATATGAAATTTTAACAAAAGTTCGATATTTCCGGTTTTTTTACATAATTAAGATTTCTGATAAACACACATATTCGAGCAAATATAAAAGGCAGAAATCATGATACAGGGTGATATTTTTCAGAAAATATACATTTTCAAAAAAAGCGTTAAACCGCCTCAAGCTCATAAATCACGGACAATGTGTGACTTTCATCTACGTCGATAATCACAGCATCTTCGGCCGCATTGGCAGACTCAACACACAGCATTTCCAGATAGCCATTTTTACCCAGGTCGCCCATTTTCTCCGCCACTCCCTGCCATGGATTCCACACCACGGTTGACTCGCTGCCCTGTTTTTTAATAACGATTTTTCGTTTTTTATTATCAATAATCACATCATCGGGCGTATTCAAATATATCCGGTCTACTTCGCTGCCAATGCTAATCGGCCCCGATTGTGTTTTACGTTTAAAACCATCTGTTTTGTCCAGATAGTCTTTACCATCCAGACCATAGACTTTGGTATTGGCTACATTTTCAACATTGAAGTAGGTATGCAAAGCCTGGCTAATGGTGATGGCCTGTTCACTATGATTAAAAGTGGTCAGTTCCATAGTCAGTTTTTTGCCAATGGTCAGCCGATATTCTGCCACCGTGGCCAGCGGCCACATCGCTTGCTGACTATGGCTGAGCAAACGGGTGTCCAGCTCAAAAGTAATCTGGGTTTCCCCTTCAGATAGCTCCTGTGTGTCTATCACCTGCCACAATACGGTGCGGGCAAATCCGTGCGCTGGAAAAGCGGCATTTTTTTCATGCGGCCCAAACCATGGCCAGCAAATCGGGATACC
>CAYRNH010000224.1:0-4002 GCA_964425515.1 uncultured Thiotrichaceae bacterium
AATTTAAATTCGTCCCAGGCTTCGAACGTCCAGGGGCAGCCATAGTTCAAATCCGAGTCACAGGTGAGCAGGGTAACACGCGCGCGCACCTGGCTTTTTATCGCGTCGATTTCGGTGACAAATTCCTGGATTTCATCCTCGCCGATCGAACCGCTGGTGTCGATCGCGACCACGATACTGGTTTCGTGGCTGCGCAGGCTGGGATAGACCGCGGGATCGCCACGGCGCGATGACGGCCGCGCATAACTGTAATCATCACGCGCGGTGGCCGACATGTAACGCGCGAGCAGCATGCGCCAGGGCAGTTTTGGCTGCAACAGATAATCCACCATGCGCGCCATCTCGCCTTCCAGCTTGCCCGATTGCAGCGCCTGTTGCGCGGCACCGGCCATGCGTTGTTGCCATTGCACGCTGAGCGAATCCAGTTCCTGCGGGTTCATCGGTGACGGTTCGGGCGCACCACCGCCGCTGCCCTTGCCCTGCTGTTCGCCTTCGTCGTTCTGATCGCCGTCGCTTTCTGTTCGGTCGCGGCTTTCGCGTTCGCCGTCACCGCCATCGGAACCCTCGCCTTTTTCTGAATCATTCTTGTGCTGTTTACTATCGCTGTCCTGTTTGTTGTCTTCGAGATCGCGTTCGCCTTCGTTGTCATTGTCTTCCAGGCAAGGATAGATTTCTTCTGCGGTCATGCCTTCGTAGTCGCGCAGATACATCACATCAGGCACCGGCTTCAAACCATCCTTGATCAATAACGGCGTGACCGCGTAGGCGCAGGCCAGCTGCCAGCGATGCTTGACGCGATGACCACGACGATGAAAATGCGAAAGCGCACAATGCAAGGCCTGCTGCGACAGCGCAAACTGGGTTTGCTCGGCATCGAGCGCGTCGATGTAATCATTATTGTAATAAAAGGTTTTGCCGTCGCTGAAGGTGGTTTCACACCAGGACGCATTCGCCTGCACCATGGGCAAACGCAAAACCAGCGCCCCGAGGAAGGGTTTGTCCAGAATCAGCCGAGTTCTGGCAGTGGCAAGTTTGGTTTCAACATCGGGAAATTGAGGGTTCATAAAATATAAACTTTAAAACCTGTAAAAAATGAACCACAGAGACACAGAGGACACAGAGAAAAGAAATCATTTATTTAATCTAGAATCTTTCGTCTTATACCCTGCTTGAGCACGGGAACATTAAAGTTAATTATCAGCCCCACTTTCCAACCACCTAATTTAAGATAGGATAGAAGCTGGGCATGGTGAATTGGCAATAGCTTTTCAACCGCCTTCAATTCAACCACTATCTTACCCTCTACTAGCAAATCCAGTTTGTAACCACACTCAAGACTTGCATCCTTGTACCGTATCGGCAGACTATATTGTCGATCAAACCTTACATCTAGCCGCCGCAGCTCATAACATAAACATTCTTCATAAGCCGATTCAAGCAAACCAGGTCCCAACGACCTATGAACTTCTATTGAAGCACCTATAACAACTTCGGTAACTTTATTAATATCCATATCGACTAGCCTCCTCGCTTTATTGCTTTTACAAAATCATTCCTCTGTGTTCTCTGTGTCTCTGTGGTGAAAAGTTTTTAGCTTCTAATCTTTAATACAGCATAATATCGGCGATTTTGTCTGCCCAGGTCGCGAACTGCGGTACTGCGAAAATATCCTGGCCAATCGCGCGGTGCATGTCGGAGACCATCATCACGCCCATTTCGCGTTGCGGGAAGCGGCCGGCGTAATCAAGAATGGTGCCGTGCACTTTGGCTGCGTCGGCATTGTCTTTGGCGCGGATGGCGCGACCAACCAGTGCGGTGGCAACCGCGTATTGCAGATCGATTTCTTTGGGTGCGGGTACATCTTCGCCATTGATAATCGCGTCGAGGTCGGGCATCTGATCAAGGCTGTCGACAAAGGCTTTTAATTCCACACCCGCGGCTTTACCGACACAGGCCTGCAATGCGCCGAGCAGCAGTTCGCTTTCATCAAACTTTTGTAAGGCACGGTGCGCAAATTCCCATGAACGCGGTGATGCGAACGCCACCGGGTTGTGCGCTGGATCGAAATCAAATAATAAGTCCTGGCGGAAACGCAAAAACGCGATAATGCGTTCGTCGATCTGGTTGGCGTAGGCCCAGGCGACCCAGTCGTCGAGATTGATATCGACTTCGTAGTGCGAGAAACGATTCGCCAGTGGTGCGGGCATGCTGTAAGTCACACCGCGATCGCCCTGACGATTGCCCGCTGCGATGATCGCCCAGCCTTTTGGCACTTCGTATTCACCCAGCTTGCGATCCAGAATTAACTGGTAGGCAGCTGCTGATACACTCGGTGGTGCAGATGTGATTTCATCGAGAAACAAAATGCCTTGTTCGCCGTGGCGTTTTGCATTCGGCAACATACCCGGCACCGCCCACTCCACCGAATTTTCAGAACGAAACGGAATGCCGCGTAAATCGCTGGGTTCCATTTGTGAAAGCCGAATGTCGATCAGTTTCACGCCATGGCGCTCTGCCACCTGAGCAACGATCTGTGATTTACCGACACCCGGTGGGCCCCATAACATCACGGGCGTGTGATGACCGGTGCTGGCACTGGCGTATTCTTTTTCAATAACAGCTAGAAGATGGGCTGGACGCATTTTAATTGTCTACTTGAATATTAAAAAAATTAAAAACCAGAAGCGGAACCACAGAGACACGGAGGACACAGAGAAAACAAAATCTTTGGTTTTAAAACATAAGACTCTGGCGTTTTCTTTAAGCTTTTAACTAAAGCCTTCCTCTGTGTTCTCTGTGCCTCTGTGGTGAAAAGTTTTTAAGCTTTTCTTAGAAGCCTGCCAGTTTGTACAGGCGTTTGGCTTCTTCCGGGTCTTTTTCGACGATGTTGCCCTGCTCGTACAGCATGGCCAGTGTGGTCATGGAACCGACCAGGCCCTGGTCGGCGGCTTTTTTGAACCATTTCACTGCTTCTTCGCCGTTTTGTTCGACGCATTCGCCTTCCATGTACATGAAGGCCAGGCCGTGCTGTGCCAGCGCGTGGCCCTGCTCGGCGGCGGCGCGCATCAGCTCGGCGGCTTTTTTCTCATTGGCGACGATACCCAGGCCGTTTTGCCACATGATGGCGCAGCGGTGCTGGGCTTCGGCCTCGCCCTGGTCGGCCAGGGGCGAGAGAAAGCGCAGAGCCTGGGCGAAATCGCGGGCTTCAAAAGCGGCTACACCGCTGGCAAAGGCGGCATCTTCATCGCTTCTATCTTTGGCATTTTGATCTGACATTTCAGTCCCTGCTGGTGTTATAAAGCGTCTAAGTTTAACATGCCTGCCACTGGGTCGAGGCCGGGTATCACCGAATCACGCGTAACTATCGCTTTCAGCGCTCTCTTACACCCCGAAAGAGATATAAGCCGGGATTCAACGCGCCGCCCGATTACGTTATAATTTGCGCCCACTGGCCGGTCCGGGCTTATCCAGACTGGTGAAAATTTTCCACCGTTGCCGCGTTTGGGCGATGGCGTAGCTATTAAACCGAGGATACAACGATGAACCAAGAATATTATCAAGCTGTTACCACTATGGAAAAAGCCGGTGTAGACCCCGAGTACGTTCTGGGCTGGGAAGGCGGTTATGTTTTGAACCCACCTCGCGAAGAGCAGCGTTCAACTGAAGCCTACGAAGCCGGCTACGAAGACGGCAAGGCACGCAATGCTGATAACTACAGCAGCTGGGTGAAGAAGTAAGACCCGCTGTAGCCAATACACAAAAAAGGCCGACTATGTCGGCCTTTTTTGTGTCTGCGTTCTAGCGGCCGGTCAGACCAGGCTTTTCAGCACCTTGGAAATGACCTTCATTGCGTCCGGGATTTCGATGTCCATGACCTGATCGGGTATCCATTTATTGTCCTTCTCACCCATCACATCGCGTACGTGCTCGCCCACGCGGCGGCGCAACTGGAAGCCCGGCTGGTCGCCGTCGTAGCTAAAACCGGCGTATTCGTCCATACGT
>CAYRNH010000225.1:0-3990 GCA_964425515.1 uncultured Thiotrichaceae bacterium
CCATATCGCTTTTTTTGCGATAAAACGCTATGTAGATGGTTATGACACGGTTGACCTGATGCAATGTGCGGAAACGGATAAGGAAAGGGAGGAAATCGCACTAGTATCCATGCTGGATATGGATGATGACAATATCCGTGATCTTCGTCTGTGTTGCAAGCATGCAGAACATTGCAGGTCACTGGATTGTAGAGAAAGACTTCGACAGCTTGTAGAAAACGCACTGGTGGATCGTAAATAATCAGGGGGGGTTTACAGGAGTGCCTGCCCGGGTTTTTCAGAACTCAGTTTTACCGCTTGATTTAACCGCTCATAAGTTTTGCACTTGTTTTCAAGTATTCATACACATTTTTTATAGCTCACCGATGCCATGTGCCATCAGTGCGGCGCATAGCAAAATGATCCCGATACCTGTTAGCTCGATGTGGATGATCAGCCGTAAGCCTCTGGTCTCTTTGTCGGGCAGTTCTGGTACCTGATTCTTGCTGAGAGCGTTGCCCCAGGAAATAAAACGCATGGTCGGACTTAGATGCAACAGCGCGATCAGAAAAAACACAGTGAGTTTTGTAATAAAAAACAGGTTGTTGAAGTAATATTCAGCCCCTTTCTCAAAATAAAATACGCGTAAGCTGCCGAATATAAAAATCATGAGCATCGATAGTCCATAAATCAGGTTGGCGCGTCTGATGCGACGCGCGTGTTCGAGGCTCATGGGTTCAGAGAGCAGTAGCAGTTGCACCACGAGTGCGGCACTTATGGAAAAAAATGCCAGGAAGTGGCCAAAAGAGGTTAATGCGGCGCTCATTATTTTGTGGTCGGATGTGTGTGTTATTTAAGTGTGGACAAGCGGCACGATACTGTCTCATCTCTCTGACTGCAAGCTGTAGTGCAAAAACAAACACTTCGCTCTTCAACGTATAGAAGAACTCGATATTTTCAAATACGATGAAGCCATGACTTGATCCAGATCATACTACGCACATCCCCATCTGCTTAATATTCACAGGATGTAGTGATATAAAAACAACAACAGCACTATATCTGGTGGTTTGACTCGCCAGTGCGGTCGGGAGATATGTTATGAATAATGCCAAGGCTCATATGTTAAAAGAAGCCGAGCAGTGTGTCGAAATTGACTTACAGCCAGCATCGCTTGATATCTGGGAACGAAAATACCAGCTTAAGTCCAGTCAGGATAAGCCAGTCGATCAAACACTTGAAGATACCTTCAGTCGGGTAGCGCGTGCACTGGCTGATGTTGAAACCACGCCTGAGAAACAGGATATCTGGTACGAAAAATTTCTCTGGGCGCTGAAGCATGGCGCGGTCCCTGCTGGCCGGATCTTGTCCAATGCCGGGGCGCAGGCATACAAACCTGCCGCTTCGACTATCAACTGTACCGTGTCGGGAACCATCCATGATTCGATGGACTCGATTCTGAAAAAAATTCATGAGGCTGGAATCACACTGAAGTCGGGTGCTGGCATTGGATATGAATTTTCCACCCTGCGTCCGCGAGGTGCCTGGGTATCAGGAGCCGGGGCGCAGACATCCGGGCCGCTGTCATTCATGGATATCTATGACAAGCTATGTTTTACCATTTCCTCGGCGGGTGGTCGTCGTGGTGCGCAGATGGCGACATTCGATGTCGGTCATCCCGATGTGTTCGAATTCATCGAAGCCAAGCGTGAAAACGGCCGACTGCGTCAGTTCAACCTGTCTTTGCTGATCACCAGCGAGTTTGTTGAAGCAGTTAAACAGGATGGTGTTTGGCCGCTGGCTTTTCCGGTAATGCAGGATGAAGTGGATGCCCTGGAACTGCAGCTGGACGATCCGGCACAAATCATCTGGCGTAACTGGCCGATCAAAGACAAATATCTGATGAATTCGGCTGGTCAGGTGGCATGTCGAATTTATAAAACCGTACCAGCGCGCCAGCTCTGGGACACGATCATGAGTTCGACATATGATTATGCCGAACCCGGTTTTATTCTGATCGACGAATACAACGAGATGAACAATAACTGGTTCTGTGAAGAAATTCGCAGTACCAATCCTTGCGGTGAACAGGGTTTGCCCGAATATGGCGCCTGCCTGCTCGGCTCCATCAATTTGACCCGACTGGTGCAGCAGCCATTTACCGATCTGGCGCGTTTTGACTGGGACACATTCAAGGAATTAGTGAAAGTGTTTACACGCATGCTGGACAACGTGGTTGAAATCAATGGCCTGCCGCTAGAACAACAGCGTCACGAGATTGAAAGTAAACGACGCCATGGTATGGGTTACTTTGGTCTTGGTTCGGCGCTCACCATGTTGCGTATGCGTTATGGTTCGCCAGATTCAGTAGCGTTCACAGAAAAAGTTACCCGGGAACTTGCACTCGCAGGCTGGGAATGTGCGCTTGAGCTGGCACATGAAAAAGGCCCGGCACCATTGCTCACGCAACAATTTGATGTAACAGAAGAAATGTTGTTCCGGCGACCAGAAATGCGTAGCGATGGCTACCAGGCAGGCGACAAAGTCGAGGGCAGGATACTGCACGCAAAATACAGTCGTTATATGCAGAAAATAGCCGAGGCGAATCCAGAACTGGTTGCTGCGCTGGCAGAAACTGGCGCACGATTTACCCATCACAGCTCGATAGCACCTACAGGTACTATCGCATTGTCGGTGGGCAATAATGCCAGCAATGGTATCGAACCCAGTTTTGCACATCATTATTCACGCAATATTATTCGCGAAGGTAAAAAATCCAAGGAGAAAGTGGATGTCTGGTCTTATGAGTTGCTGGCGTATCGTGAGCGCATCAATTCGCAGGCGATGCCTTTTTCGAACGAAGAGAGCGAACAATTGCCGGAATATTTCATCAATGCTGATGAAGTTACGCCGATACAGCATATCGATATTCAGTCGGCTGCGCAGAAATGGATCGATTCATCGATATCGAAAACAGTCAACATACCGGTGGATTTTCCTTATGCAGACTTCAAAGATATATACATGTACGCCTATGATAAAGATTTAAAAGGTTGTACAACGTTTCGGTTCAATCCGGAGGCATTTCAGGGTGTGCTGGTAAACGAAAAAGACCTGCAAAACACTGTTTATCGTTTCACACTTGAAGATGGTACGAAGATTGAAGCGAAAGGGGATGAGGAAATTATGTACGACGGTGAGCAGCATACCGCAGCGAATTTATATGACGCTCTAAAAGAAGGCTATTACGGGAAACACTAATAACTCGAACAAAACAATAATAACAGGGGGAGTAATGATTGAGATAAAACAGAAAATCGTTGGCTATGAAGTGGTTGATGCGACCGATAATACCGAACAAAAAACAACTAAAGTGCCTGATAATAGTAACCAGGATAGCCCTGTAGAAAAAAGTGACGCTGCCACAAAACAGGCGGCCACCGCCGAAATAATTCAGATGCACGAAAAACTCGAGCGTCCGGAAAGGATTCTGGGTTCGACCTATAAAATTAAAACCCCTCAGTCAGAACATGCGCTTTATGTCACCATCAATGATGTGGTATTGAATCAGGGCACAGAACACGAGATACGCCGGCCTTATGAGATATTTATCAACTCAAAGAACATGGACCATTTCCAGTGGATTGTGGCACTAACACGAATCATTTCTGCAGTGTTCAGAAAAGGCGGCGACGTCACTTTTCTGGCCGATGAGTTGCGCAGTGTGTTTGATCCGCGCGGTGGTTATTTCAAAAGCGGTGGTAAATTCAAACCATCACTGGTAGCCGAGATCGGCGATGCTATTGAATGCCATATGAAAATGATTGGCATGATTGAGGACGAGGGCATGGACGAACGCCAGAGAGAAATACTTGAAGCGAAACGGAAGGAATACGAAGCTTTTCATAAAACTGAGAACCCTCCGGCTGAAAAGGGCCAGGCATCCGAGTTTCCGCCGATGTCGCAACTGTGCAAAAAATGTCACACCAAAGCAGTGATCAGTATGGATGG
>CAYRNH010000226.1:0-3961 GCA_964425515.1 uncultured Thiotrichaceae bacterium
AGTCGCCTGAAAATCACCATGGTGATTCATGCCAATCATGGCAATGAAATTGGTGTGCCGGAACAAAAAGCACTCGCGGCATTGCGCAATGCCGGCGTCTCCCTGCTCAATCAAAGTGTGTTATTGCACAGAGTGAATGACAGCGCCAAAACACTGATCGAACTCAGCCATAAGCTGCACGATAGCGGTGTAATGCCGTATTATCTACATTTGCTGGATAAAACACGTGGTGCCATGCATTTTGAGGTAGATCAGTCGACTGCCGTGCAGATCATAGCCGAGATGCGCGCCAGCCTGCCGGGCTTTCTGGTACCTCGCCTGGTACGTGAGCAGGCAGGGAAGAATTCGAAAACAGCAATTTTCAGCATCTGAACTACACTTGCGGTAGTGTTCATTAGAATCATGCTAATACTTTATCTTGTTGTTTTTACATACAATAAGGAAATCCTTGCGGAGTATGGCAATGGAAATAACTGGAATAAAAAATGAAATTACATATCCCTGACCAGCTACCCGCAGGTAAAAACGCATTTCCGCAGCATCCTCGTGATCTCAGAAAATGGCTGAACAACCTGCCTCAGGCCAATATGGGCGATCTGACTCGCCAGTTTTTCACCGGTTTGCGTGCACTCAATCGCCAGACCGTGCCCGGCAAGTATCGTCTTGAAGATATGGAATTGTTGCGCAGACAGGCGCGAAGTATTTTTGATTATCTAAAAAAATACTTTATCAACCGCACCCTGCCGCTACAGGAAAAGAGCCAGAAAATAGTCACGCTCAACCAGTCACTGCTGCAGGAAATGATATTTGGTTACAAAATTATTGTGCAAAATGCGGCCAACGGTGTCGACAATAAAATAGACAACAAAATGCAGACACAGGCGATCTGCCGGGTGCTTGCCTATATGAATGAACTGCTGCTGCGCGCCAGTCTGATATACGACACACCGCCTTCAGATACCTGGAGCGATATGCACCAGCTCTATGCCTACGCACGCCAGAAAAAACTGCATACTACAAAATGCAACGATGACGAACATCCTGCTGGCAAAACGACTATCGAAAGTTTTTACAAACAGGCATTGTTGTTCGCGCTTGCACGACCAACAGCAATGCGACAAAACGATTGTGAGCGTGTGTATCGCAAGCTTGTCAGCTGGGAATCACTGACCAAACTCTCTGAAAATCCGCTGGAAAGTCAGGTCGATCGTTTTTTCTGTGTTCGTCCGGAAGAAAATCGGCCGCCATCTTATTTGACACAACAGGATCTGGGAAGCGAGCAAAACATTTTGACACTCGACACCTCCGAACTGGTCGATACAATACGTAAAGAACTCGGCCAGTCCAGCCAGAAACCCGGTGTAATGACAGTCGGCGAACAATTATCGAATGAAACCCTGAAAACGCTTTCCAGTTCCTGGGGAATTAGCCCCAAAAGGCGTTACTCACGCGCAGGCAAGGGCGGCCATATTGAGGCTGCTATCGGTCTGACACATGCAGCCCAGGCGATTCGCAATGAGCGCAAAAAAATCGAACCGGGCGCAAACAGAACAGGGCCGCTCAGTCCTGCATCTGCGCCCAGCCTGACCCTGCAAACGATTTCACCCGAGATGCGCCGAATGCAGGACGAAGGGACTTATATGACCCACCACGAAATAGGTCACCCGGACGACAACGCCTGGGACGACATCGCCAGAGGTCGTGTACTTACCGATTCGTATGATCGCGAACGCAAAATGCTCGAAACTGAAAAGCTGAAACTGAACCGCGAAGATGATGATCTGCACTGGGAAATCGTCAATATCAGTGCCGGAGGCTACCGTTTGCGCTGGAATTCGGACAACACATCGCGTGCCCAGATCGGCGAACTAATAGCCTTGCACGAGCTCGAATCCGACGGTAGCTATCAATGGCGTGTAGGCGTAATCCGCTGGATGCAATACAGCCGTGGTAGTGGCCTGGAAATTGGTGCACAAATTTTATCGCCCAAGGCCATTGCTGCCAAGGCACAACGTTTTAACAAACCCAAAGAAGAGCCCTTTGACTGTATCATGCTACCCGGGATCCGCGTGCTTAATCAGCACCCGAGCGTATTGACCCCCGCGCACGCATTCAAGACGGGGGATCGTTTGAATGTTACTGTCCTGGAACAGGAAATGACCATCAAGCTGATCGAAACAAGTGAACACACGGGTTCGTTCACTCAGTTTCAGTTTGCCAATAACGACGTGGCAACGCGCCAGCAAAAAGCTGAAAAGAAAATACAATCCGAGAAAAACCCTGACGACTTTGATGAAATATGGTCGTCGCTATAACAAATGCTCCATTTAGGGATGCAGTAGTGGTACTAACGAGTGGATGATAAAAAACTGAACCTGATCATCATTGATGATTCCTTTGACACCGAAGAGAAAGTAGTTAGCAGCCTGAGAAACCAGGGCATTGTTGCTCGCTCGGCGCGCGTAGAAGATGAAGAAGATTTACTTGAAGCCATCGCCAACAGAAACCCCGATTTAGTCATTTACTCGATGGGCATGGAATTGATCACCCTGAAGCAAACCAGTGAGTGCATCAACAAAGCGCTTAAAGATGCCCCTCTGCCTATCATTGCGGTAGATAAAGAAGGCTCTTCCGACACCGTCAAAGCGATGCGTAGCGGCGCATTCGATCTGTCTTCGTACAACAATATGGATCATCTCTGCCTGGTGATCGAGCGCGAATTAAAAGCATTTCGCAGCTGGAAAAAAACATCAGAAATGACAACCGCATTTGAAGAATCTGAACGCCGCTGCGCTTCTCTGCTCGACAGCTCGCGTGATGCTATTGCGTATGTTCATGAAGGCATGCACGTTTACTCAAACCAGTCTTACCTTGAACTGTTCGAGATCCAGGCAGCAGATGAACTTGAAGGCCTGCCCATTCTTGATGTTGTCGCAAAAAGCAATCGCGACAAGTTCAAAGCATTTCTGCGCGAATATCTGGAAAGTGATGCCACAGTTGAAAAACTGGAACTACAGCTAAACAAACTTGATGGCACTGTATTCAGTGGTGAGATAGAACTTTCACCGGCCACTGTCGATGGCGAGCCCTGCGTACAAATTATCATTCGTCAGGAAAACAAAAACTCTGAAGAGCTTGAAGCCCAGCTTAAACTTCTGAGCCAGCAGGATCAGCTAACAGGACTATTCAACCGCCAGTATGGTCTTGAAGCCATTGAGGCTAAAATATCCGAATGCGAAAAAGGAGGCACACCTGCTGCTGTCATTCAGGTTCAGATGGATAACTTTGAAACTATCAAATCCCAGATTGGGGTTGTTGGTGCAGACAAGTTTGTCGTTGTTGCCGCTAATGCCCTGAAGCAGGCCTCAAGCAAAGACGACGTGGTCGCACGTTATATGCATTCTTCATTCATTGTGCTGGCAAACAATCAGAAAAAAGATACTATTGAAAAATACGCACAAAAATTACAGGCTGCACTAAACGACGCCGAAGCTGAAATAAACGGTATGAAAATCAGCAGCACTAATACTCTGGGTATCGCACTGATTGATCATGATTCACCAGAGTGTAGCGAAATATTATTACGCTCGGAAAAAGCAATCAGCGAAGCCGACGGGTCAGGTAGTAACCAGATCAAACTCTACACACCAGCGAAAGGCGAACTCACCCGCCAGGAAGTAGACGCAAAATTCAAGGGCGAACTCACAGAAGCGCTAAAGAAAGACCAGTTTGTTCTGTTTTACCAGCCCATTGTCAGCCTGCACGGAGATACTGATGAGCGCTATGAAGTATTTGTCAGGCTACGCAGCAAAGAGAGCGGCCAGCTAATCATGCCGCACGAATTCCTTCCGGCTGCAGAGCGCATAGGCATGGCAATCGCGATAGATCGCTGGGTACTCTACAAAACCATCACCCTGCTGACCGAACGTTGGAAACAAGGACACAAAACACGATTCTTTAT
>CAYRNH010000227.1:0-3872 GCA_964425515.1 uncultured Thiotrichaceae bacterium
TTTTCGATACGTTGCCCGGCATCAGGCTGATCAATGATAGTCTCTTTACCATTTTTCGCAGCCTTCTTGCTGTCCGCAATGGGGGCCGATTGATCATCGCTCGCACTTTCAGTTACATCGTGATCCGGGGCTTCATCAACCGCCTCAATGACATCCTGCTTGAGTACGCGGCCGCCTTTACCACTGCCTTTCACACTATCGACACCAATTCCGCGTTCTGCGATTAATTTTCGGGCAGACGGACTGATGGACTGCGCCTTGTTGTTTCGAGGCTCCGGGACGACTGTTCTGTTTCTAGCTTCGTCGCTCCCCGGTTTCTTTACAGGTTCAGGCGCAGCCACCGCAGCAGCATCATCGATTATCGCCAGCACCTGGTTCGCAGTGACAGTGGCGCCCGTATTAAAACGGATTTCTTTCAGCACACCGCTTTTAAGCGCAGGCACTTCCAGAATGACTTTATCGGTTTCAAGGTCTACCAGAGTTTCATCCTGCTGCACGACATCGCCCGGCTTTTTATACCAGCTGGCAACCAGCGCATCGCTAATAGACTCTGGTAAAACAGGAACTTTAATTTCGACACTCATTAATCATTCTCGGTAGTTTTTCGCAATTCAAAACTAAAAGCCTGCTCGATAATTTCACGTTGCTGGTGAGCGTGTAATTTTGCAGAACCGACCGCCGGTGCCGAAGAAGGCTGCCGACCAACATAATTGACCACCCAGCGCTTGTCCAACATTGCCGCCAGCCGTGGTTTGCAGAAATCCCATGCGCCCTGGTTTTTGGGCTCTTCCTGACACCAAAGCAGGTCATTGGTATTGCTGTACGCCGCCAGGATTTCATTCAGTTGCTGGCCAGGCAAGGGATAAATCTGCTCCAGACGAATAATAGCGACGTCATCAATTTTTTCCTGACGGCGTTTATCCAGCAATTCATAATATAACTTGCCGCAACAAAGAATGACACGTTTAACTTTCTTCGGGTCAATATCGTCCACTTCCGGTATCACCCACTTATATTCACCCTGAGTCAGATCTTCCAGTGTGCTGACGCAGGCTTTGTGGCGCAGCAGGCTCTTGGGTGTCATGATGATCAGTGGTTTTCGGCAGTTACGCACCATCTGTCTGCGCAGCAGGTGAAAAATCTGTGCAGGTGTACTCGGTACACACACCTGCATATTGTGCACTGAGCATAATTGCAAATAACGCTCAAGGCGCGCCGACGAATGCTCGGCACCCTGACCTTCAAAACCGTGCGGCAACAACATTACCAGACCACTGTATCTGCCCCATTTATGCTCGCCAGCCGAAATAAACTGATCAATAACGACCTGTGCGCCGTTGGCAAAATCACCAAACTGCGCTTCCCATAAAGTTAATGTGGTTGGCTCGGCTGTGGAGAATCCATATTCAAACGCGAGCACAGCAAGTTCTGATAACAAAGAATCGATGACCAGAAAATTGTCCATTTCATTACCGATAGATCGCAATGGCAAATAGGCCTCGCCATCTACCTGGTTGTGTAAAACCGCGTGGCGATGAAAAAAAGTACCACGACCACTGTCCTGTCCCGACAACCGAACCGAATAGCCTTCATTAACCAGTGTTCCATAGGCCAGAGTTTCTGCATAGCCCCAGTCAATGGGCAAAGCACCCGCGCACATTTTCGCGCGATCTTCCATGACCTTGGCAACGCGGTTATGCAGCTCGAAACCTTCGGGCAATACTGACATTTTTTTCTGGAGTCGCCGAATTACATCCAGCTCAACCGATGTTTTCACATTATCCAGAATCGAATCCTGAGTGTAAGGCGTCCAGTCCACTACAGGTCGATCAAGATTAGATTCGGGCATATCATGCGAAACCATGCTTGCACCCGCCTCCAGCAGCCCTCTCACATGTTGCACAATATCCTGATCCTGATCAGCATTGATCATGTCTTCCTGCATCAGCTGTTCAGCATATAAGGTACGCGTGGATTCGAGTTCAGCAATTTCTCTGTACATCATGGGCTGAGTTGCTTTTGGCTCATCCGCTTCATTATGACCATGACGTCGATAGCACATCATATCTATCACAACATCTTTTTTGAAAGCCATACGGTAATCAAGTGCCAGCCGGGTAACATAAACAACCGCTTCCGGATCATCACCGTTAACGTGAAATATTGGTGCATCAACCATTTTTGCAACATCAGTACAATAATATGTTGAACGTGCATCGCCACGAAAACTGGTGGTAAAACCAATTTGATTATTGATAATAATATGCACAGTCCCCTTGGTTGAATAACCGCGTGACTGTGACATCTGCAAGGTTTCCATCACCACGCCCTGCGCAGAAAATGCAGCATCACCATGAATCTGCACCGGTATAACCTCAGCACCTTCACGATCGCCTCGACGCCACTGACGCGCACGCACCGAACCTTCTACAACAGGCGCAACGATTTCAAGATGCGAAGGATTGAACGCCACCGCAAGATGCATCGGCCCGGCGGGTGTTTCTCTGTTCGATGAAAAACCAAGATGATATTTCACATCACCGGTTAACTCCTCAACAGCCTTGGTGCCTTCAAACTCACTGAAAAGTTCTGCCGGTGTTTTACCTAGAATATTGACCAGCACATTCAGGCGTCCACGGTGCGCCATGCCAATAGCAATTTCTTTCACACCACGTATGCCCGCACGCCTGACCAGTTCATCAAGCAAAGGAATTAAAGATTCGCCGCCTTCGAGTGAAAAACGTTTCTGCCCTACATATTTGGTATGCAGAAACTTTTCCAGACCTTCCGCATTGCTCAACTGCTGCAGCACCCGTATTTTTTCAGCTCTGGATAATTTAATTTTGCCGCGAGAACCTTCCAGTCGCTGCTGTATCCAGCGTTTTTCTGTGGTTTCAATAATGTGCATATACTCCACGCCTATCGAACCACAGTAGGTTTCGACAATCGTTTCGTATATCTCGCTTAAGGGCAGGCTTTGCGCGCCAACCAGTGACCCGGTTTTAAACCTGGTATTGAAATCACTTCTGGAAAGCTCGTGATACTCGAGTGAAAGTTCGGCGATGTCTTTTGTCCAGCGTTTGTGCAGCGGGTTAATCCTGGCCTGCTGGTGGCCACGAAAACGATACGCATTGATCAACTGCAGGACACGAACCTGCTTGCGTTCGTATTCGATATCGTTCTTTTCCTGTTCCCTGAACTTAGCCGCAGGTTTCTTGCTGGTCAGATTTCTGAAATATTCGCGAACCTCTTCGTGCGACACATCTGCCACAGCCTCGGCAGAAGGTTTTTCCAGCAAGGGCAGGGCATCAAAATAATTCCGCCAGCGCGGCTCGATGCTATTGGGATTTTTCAGGTAGGCTTCGTACATTGACTCCAGCCAGGCAGCACTGCCGCCGTAAAGCTGTGAACTGTCCCACAGTTCCTGCATACCATATTGATAGGACTGGCCCATCTCAAATCCCCGTTAAATAACAATTATCCTGATTGTAGAAGTTGATCACATTACACGCCGCGAATTCAGTCTAATTTGATGACAGGAAATCCACAAAAACGCACACGTATTACCGAATCAGGACTCACATGTTACGGGAAATTACAGCTATCCGGCAAAATTCATCTGAGCAACAACGGCGCTGGTTCACGGATTCCGAAATGGATCTATTCATCTGGTTTTGTGATCAGATCCCTACCGGGTTTCAACTCAGTTATGGCAAGGGCGGTATTGAGCGCTCCATCAGCTGGAAACGCGACACAGGATTCAGCCATCATTGCGTTGATGATGGTGAAAACAGGCCCGGCAGATACAAAATGACACCCATTATGCTCGATCAGCCTGAGACCAACATTCGTCTGCTCGCGCGTGATTTTCT
>CAYRNH010000228.1:0-3860 GCA_964425515.1 uncultured Thiotrichaceae bacterium
TGGTAGGCGATGTGCTCACCAATAAACGTTGCGATGAAATGGTAGCTGTGATCATAACCGTCCTGAAAGCGCAGGGTCAGCGCCTGGCCTGCCTTATCACATGCTGCCTGGAAATTTTCCGGTAACAGTTGCTGCTCATCATAAAACTCATCAGCACGGCCCTGATCGATCAGAATATCAGCAACGCTTGCGCCTGAGGTAATCAGTGCGGTGGCATCATAGGCCTGCCAGGTATTGATATCGTCACCGAGATAGGCGCCAAAACAGGTTTTTCCCCAGCCCGCATTCACTGGATTGCAGATCGGGGCAAACGCTGAAACCGAGCGATAACTCGCCGGGTTTTTTAGCGCACAGATTAGTGCGCCGTGCCCGCCCATGGAGTGACCGGAGATCGATTTAACCCCCGGTAGCAAGGGCAGGTGAGCTTCCAGTAAAGCGGGTAATTCTGTGGTCACATAATCATACATCTGATAATGCTGTGCCCAGGGTGTTTGTGTGGCGTTGACATAAAAGCCGGCGCCCTGGCCCAGGTCGTAGCGATCTTTTGCATCCGCGACCTCAGCACCGCGGGGGCTGGTGTCGGGAAAAATCAGTGCAATTCCCTGTTCAGCAGCATAACGTTGTGCACCGGCTTTGACCCGGGCATTGTCATCCGTACAGGTAAGGCCCGATAACCAGTACAGGGCAGGCACCTTTTGTGTTGCTGCCTGCGGCGGCAGATATACCGAAAACGTCATCTCGCACTGACACACCGTAGAGCTATGGGTGTAACGATTCAGATAACCAGCAAACTCTTTAACACTTTCGCTACGTTGCATGGATTCGTCCTTAAAAAATGATTACAGAGCGAATGCTCTCGCCGCGGTGCATCAGATCAAACGCCCGGTTGATGTCTTCCAGTGGCATGGTATGCGTCACCAGACTATCCAGCTCGATTTCACCTGCCATGTAACGATCCACATAGCCGGGGAGTTCTGTCCGGCCCTTGACGCCGCCGAATGCAGTTCCTTTCCAGGTGCGGCCAACAACCAGGTTAAATGGACGGGTTTCGATAGTCTGACCCGCGCCCGCGACACCAATCACGGTTGATACCCCCCAGCCCATGTGTGTGCATTCCAGGGCATCACGCATCACGTGGGTATTGCCAATACACTCAAAAGAATAATCCGGGCCACCGTTAAAGGTGTCCTGCATGTATTGCACAAAGGAACCGTCGATATCCTTTGGGTTAACAAAATCGGTTGCGCCTAACTGTCTGGCGAACTCGAATTTGTCAGGATTAATATCAATAGCGATAATACGTTCGGCACCGGCCATCACCGCACCTTGCACACAGGACAGGCCGATACCGCCGAGGCCAAATACCGCAACGGTCGAACCGGCTTCGACTTTGGCGGTATTGAGTACCGCACCGATTCCGGTAGTGACGCCGCAGCCCAGCAGACAGACTTTATCCAGCGGCGCGGCTTTATTGATTTTTGCCAGTGCAATTTCCGGCACCACGGTATATTCAGAGAAGGTGGAACAACCCATGTAATGAAAAATATCCTTGCCGTTTTTGGAAAAACGTCGGGTGCCATCAGGCATATATCCTGTCCAGACCGTTGAGGCGATGGACTGGCACAGATTGGTTTTTGTTGACTTGCAGTATTCGCACTCACCGCATTCTGGAATATAAAGTGGAATCACGTGATCGCCGACTTTCAGATCTTTTACGCCAGCGCCCACTTCAACCACTTCACATCCGCCTTCATGGCCGAGAATGCTGGGAAAAACCCCTTCCGGATCATCTCCCGAAAGCGTGAAGGCATCGGTATGACACACACCGGAGGCGATGACTTTTAGCAAAACTTCGCCAGTCTTTGGCCCCATAACTTCAACTTCTTCAATTTCAAGGGGCTTTTTGGCCTGCCATGCTACCGCGGCTTTTGCTTTCATATAATTCCTCGCTTCGTGTTTTTGAACCTGACTGCCCGTTCGACTATATTCAGGTGAAAAAAGATCTGTCTGATTAACCCGGTAAGTTACACAAATATTGATTGCCAGTCATATTCAGTCTGGTGCGTCAGCACTGTACCCGATATATTATAGTCAGGTATGACCATAGCCCCCAGTTAATAAATAGTGGAATCGATTCCCGGCTAAATCATGAAGGTATTTTGTAAGTGTTTGATAGTGGAGATATAATAATCTGAAGTGTGGTGCCGAGAAGAGGACTTGAACCTCCACGAGCATAAGCTCACTAGCACCTGAAGCTAGCGCGTCTACCAATTCCGCCACCTCGGCACGGTGCGAACCTGCAATTGCAGGCCGCGAACTTTACTCGCGGCGATTGGGATTGTCAATTTGTACAGACAGGCTGTCTATTCCTGTAGAATCCGCCCATGACAAATACATCGAAAAAAAGCCCCGGGCCTGCCCCGAAGAAAAAACGTAGTGGTAATCGCAAGAGAACTGCCAGAAAAACCAGCCGCAAGACCGCAGCAAAAAGCCCTGAAACCAGCCCTGAACCCACCAGCGCGCCGGTTAAAAAAAAGCGCTTTGGCTTCTCGTTCAAAAACCCGTTCAAAAAAGCCGCCGCTGAACCCACAAAAGCGGCTCCAAAAGGCCGCCGTAAAAGCAAAAAGGACCGCTTGCAGGACCCTGATGCCCAGATTGAGGCGAAGAAGTACGAAAACCCGGTTGCCAGTCGCAAACTGATTTTGCAGCTGATTCATGAGCATGGCGCGCTCACTCAGGAGTCACTGGCCGAAAAACTGAACCTGACCGAGCCTGATGTGCTGGAAGCCCTGCGTCGCCGTCTGATTGCGATGACGCGTGATGGTCAGCTGATCAGAAACCGCCGCGGTGGCTTTATCCCGGTGGATGAAAGAAACCTGATTCGTGGCCGCGTGATCGCGCATCCCGACGGTTTTGGTTTTCTGGTGCCTGAGGAGGGTGGCGATGATCTGTTCCTCAGTGGAAAACAGATGCGCAGTCTGTTGCACGGCGATCGTGCTGTGGTCCAGGTGGCGGGTATCGACCGTCGTGGCCGCCGCGAAGGCGCGCTGGTGGAAGTACTGGAACGCGCCAACCACACCCTGGTCGGCCGACTGCATATCGAAAGCAGCGTGGCCTTCATGGTCGCTGACAATAAACGTATTACCCAGGACATCCTGATCCCCGGCGATAAGCTCGGTGAAGCCAAAGCGGGTCAGATCGTCAAGGTCGAAATTGTGAAGCAGCCGTCTTTTCGCAGCCAGCCAATCGGCAAGGTGCTTGGTGTGGTCGGTGACCATATGGCACCGGGCATGGAAATCGAGGTGGCGATCCACAGTCACGGTTTGCCGCATGAGTTTTCCACTGCTGTATTGAACGAGGCCGATGAGTTGGGTGATCAGGTCAGAGCAGATGACAAACAGGGTCGTCTGGACTTGCGCCATCTGCCGTTGGTGACGATCGACGGCGAAGATGCTCGAGATTTTGATGATGCGGTGTACTGCGAACCGGTAGAGCAATCGGGACAAACGCAGTGGCGCTTGCTGGTTGCGATTGCCGATGTTGCACATTATGTAGACATCAACTCGGCCCTGGACAAAGAAGCGTACGAACGTGCGACCTCGGTGTATTTCCCGGGACGCGTGATCCCGATGCTGCCGGAAGGTATTTCCAACGGCCTGTGTTCACTCAATCCTGCAGTCGATCGCCTCGCCATGGTCTGTGAAATGCAGATCAATCAGCAGGGCGAAATTGTATCTCACAGTTTCCATGAAGCTGTATTCCGTTCGCAGGCGCGTCTGACTTATAACCAGGTCGCCAGTGCGCTGGTGGATAAAGACGAAGCCGAGTGCAAACGACTCGCCGATGTGCTGCCGCATTTG
>CAYRNH010000229.1:0-3848 GCA_964425515.1 uncultured Thiotrichaceae bacterium
GTGGTGTTTTGCGGGAATGGCGAGCCAAAGAGCAAGACACTGGATGCCGGATCAGATTCAGCATGACGAAAGCGTGGGCGGCGCGTGAGCCCCCCAACCTACAACTCAAACACATCCCCACTCTTGAGCTGTTGCAAATCCCACTCCGGCAAAGCCGCCCGACATTCCTTCATGATCTGTTTTTCCTCACCCGGCTTAAGATGAGAAATATACACCTTAGGCTTGTGTTTTAGCTTGGGCAGATCTTTTGCGAGCAGCTCGGGACAATAATGAAACGCCACCCGCGCCAGCTCCATATCCTCATCAGCAAAGGCGGTTTCGATAAACAGCAGATCCAGAGTCTTGTGTTTGTTCAGGCTGACCCAGAGGTTTTCATTGCTGGTGGTATCACCGCTAAATGCAAAGGCCTTGCCACCCGATTCGACCCGATAGCCCACCCCGGGCACGGCATGGTTGACCGTGATCATTTCGATCTTGCGGCCCTCTATAACCAGCTCATCACCGGGTTTCATGGGATTGAGTTTGAGTACCGCATTGCTCTTGTGCGGCAGCGCGGTGAAATCCGGCCAGATCGCCCAGTTGAACACGTGGTCACACAGGGCCTTGATGGTATTGCGCTGGGCGTAGACCTGCAACGGCTGGCCCACCAGTGAATCGAACAGGGTATCGGCCAGCAGCGGCACCGCAGCGATATGATCGAGATGGGAATGCGTGATGAAAATCGTGCGGATCTTGCGCATCTCAGCCAGCGTGAGACCACCCACTCCAGTGCCAGCATCAATCAGAATATCGTCATCGATCAGAAATGAGGTGGTTGCCACCCCCTTACTGATGCCTCCACTGCATCCCAGCACCCGTACTTTCATGCACTCAACCTTTAGAACATTTGATCATCTGATGCTAACATGCGCCTTTGCCTTGCAGTCTGAGCACACATGAGCCTTATTGTTTATTTGTGATCCGGTTCACATTGCAAGCCTACACTAGAAAGAACACTATACGCTACGATGATAAACCTTATTGCCAGCCTGACCGCTATTTCTCTATATCTGGTCTGCACCATCACCTTGTTGATGCGCCTGCGCCAGTCTGCACCGATGCTGGCACTCGGTAAAACTGTCGCGCTGCTGCCCGGTTTTGTCGCAGTGGCGGCACATGCATATATGCTTGTGCACGGTATGATTACCCCGATCGGTATCAATCTTGGCTTTTACAATGCGCTGTCGCTGATCGCGGCTGTTATCGCGCTATTCACCCTGATCTCTGCCTTGCGTCACCCGGTGGAAATGCTGGGCATCGTGGTGATGCCACTCGCTGCCGTGGCCATCGTGCTTGATATGGCTGATTTTTCTGAACACCTGTTGCCCCCGGGCAGTTCGGATGGTCTGTTTTTTCACGTCATCACCTCGCTGATTGCCTACAGCGTGCTGGCGCTGGCAGCCATGCATGCCATTACACTGTGGATACAGAACAAATATCTGCACAGTCATCAGCCGGGCGGCATTATCCGTTTACTGCCGCCACTGGTTACGATGGAATCCTTGTTGTTTGAAACCATTACCATCGGTTTTATTCTGCTCAGCATTTCGCTGGCCAGCGGCCTGGTGTTTCTGGAAGACATATTCGCTCAGCATCTGGTTCACAAAACCGTATTGTCGATTCTGGCCTGGTGTGTATTCGCCGGCCTGCTACTCGGTCGCTGGTTACTGGGCTGGCGCGGGCGCACCGCGATTCGCTGGACCCTGATCGGGTTCTCCAGTTTGATGCTGGCTTACTTTGGCAGTAAATTTGTGCTCGAAGTCATACTTGGTATTAACTACTAGCACTGCACGGTGCCTGTCCACATTCAAAACAAGAGCCTGTCTTGAACGAGATTCCGTTAAGCATTCTGTTCACCATCCTCGGCGTACTGGTTCTGCTTTCTGCGTTTTTTTCCAGCTCAGAAACCGCGTTGATGACGCTCAACCGTTATCGCATGAAAACACTGGCGGAAAAAGGCCATCGCGGCGCGATACTGGCACGGCGTCTGTTAAAACGGCCTGACCGTTTGCTCGGCCTGATTCTGCTGGGCAATAACTTCGTTAATATCCTGGCCTCTTCGATTGCGACCATCATTGCGCTACGTCTTTATGGTGAAACCGGTATCGCGATCGCCACCGGCATTCTCACTTTTGTCATTCTGGTCTTCGCCGAAGTCGCGCCCAAAACCCTGGCAGCACTCAGGCCGGAACGTGTAGCCTTCCCTGCAGCCTATGTCTACACCGTGCTGCTCAAAATATTTTATCCACTGGTCTGGCTGGTGAATGCCCTGGCCAACCGTGTGATCGGTCTGGTCGGTATCAATGCAGAAGAAGGTCACAAGGAAATCATTAACACCGAAGAAGTGCGCGCGGTGGTCAACGAAGCCCGGCACCTGATGCCCAAGCAACATTCGGATATGTTGCTGCGCATTCTCGATCTGGAAAACACCAGTGTCGAAGACATCATGATTCCGCGCAGCGATATTACCGGTATCGATCTTAGCGATGACTGGATTGAAATCGAACGCCAGATTTCCAGCAGTCAGCGCACACGTGTTCCGGTGTTCGAGGACAGTATCGACAATATTGTCGGCATGCTGCATTTACGCAAGGTACTCAACCTGCTGTCGCGCGATGAACTCGATATTGAAACGCTCAGGTCACAGTTGCGCGATCCATATTTTATTCCTGAAGGTACGCCGCTGACCCAGCAGTTGCTCAACTTTCAGAAAAACCGTCGTCGCTCCGGACTGGTGGTCGATGAATACGGCAGCATCATGGGACTGGTCACGCTGGAAGACATCCTGGAAGAAATCGTTGGCCAGTTCACCACCGATGCCTCGGCGCGCAATACTTCTATTCACATGCAAAGCGATGGCCGTTATCTGGTCGATGGCAGCACACACATTCGCGAAATCAATCGCAAGCTGGGTATTACCCTGCCCACCGATGGCCCCAAAACGCTCAATGGTCTGATACTGGAACATCTGGAAATGATACCGGAACCGGGAACCAGCCTGATGATCAACGAGGTACCAATTGAAATTACCCGCACTTCAAATAATGCAGTGCACATGGCAAAACTGAGCCCGATTACAGATAACGAAACCACTGACAACAGTGCCGACGAAACACAGCAACAAAAATAATCTCGCATGGCCAAAGTAAAAACGCTATACGCCTGTAATGCCTGCGGTGCCAGCCATAACAAATGGTCGGGCCAGTGCGGCGATTGCGGTGCCTGGAACACGCTGGTCGAAAGTATCGAAGTCAGTACTCACAAGCGCGCCGGTTTCGCTGGTAAGTCCGGACAGGCTCAGATTCGGCTGCTCGACGATATTGCTGCAGTCGCAGAAAAACGCATCTCCACCGGCATCAGCGAGCTCGACCGTGTTCTGGGCGGTGGCCTGGTGCATGGCTCGGTCACCCTGATCGGTGGCAGCCCGGGCATCGGCAAGTCCACCCTGCTCACGCAAACGCTGGCGACGCTGGCAGATAAATTGCCCTGCCTGTATGTCACCGGCGAAGAGTCTTTGCAGCAGGTCAGTCTGCGCGCACAGCGCCTGGGACTGTCCGGGAAAAACATGCAACTGTTGTCCGAAACCTGTGTTGAAACCATCACCACGCTGGCAATGGAACACAAACCACGCATCATGGTGATCGATTCGATCCAGACGATTTATACCGAAAGCCTGCAGTCCGCACCCGGCTCGGTAGCACAGGTGCGCGAAAGCGCGGCACAACTGGTGCGCTTTGCCAAACAGACCAACACTGCTTTATTTCTGGTCGGTCATGTCACCAAGGAAGGCACGCTGGCCGGGCCGCGCG
>CAYRNH010000230.1:0-3789 GCA_964425515.1 uncultured Thiotrichaceae bacterium
TGCCCAGATCGGCGCTGCCACACCGAGTATGCCCAGCCCAAGTACGGCGAGCATGAAACCATTGAACAAAAATATCTCACCGGTACTGATCGGCCTGCTCATCGCTTTTTTGTAAGCTTCACGGTCAGCGGCGGTAGCGCGTGCCTCGAGTGTTGTCACCCAGTCGGGGAGATCCGTGACTTTGACAGTCTGACTCCCTGCGGTGATATGTACCGGTAAAGTGGCGACGACTGGCGTGTTACCGAAGCTGCCGTCACCGGCAGTGATGCGCACTTCGTCAACCTGATCACCAGGGTTAGCCAGAAAAAACCAGCCAAGCGCATCACCACTGCCGGCTGGATAGACGAGCGAAGGGCTGTTACCCGCATGAGCAGGCTTGCCGTGGAAATAAGGCAGGGCCCATATTTGCACAGGAGCATCGGTTTCATAATGCAGGTGCAAATAGAAATGCTGACTATTGCCGAGTGTGATCGTCGTGTCGGGCGGGAAGGTTTCCAGCACCTGTACCTGTGTGGTCGCGAAGGAATATGCAGGCCAGAGCAAGGTGAGCATAATTGCCAGCCAATGTATTTTGCGCCGAATCAGGCTATAGAATTCGCCTGGAACCATTGTATGTTTATGCATAAAATAAACCCTGAATTGTGACCGGATCATCACTGCGTTGATAAGTGACGATCCGGTGCAATTTATTTGTTAATCAGCATCATTCATTCTGCATTGATAATAGTTTATAAAAAGCAGCCTGGGGCGCCCCCGGAAGCTGCTTGTGTTTTTGCTCAATCAATACTGCCATCAGATTTTAAGGCGATAAAACCCAGAGCCGTGGTTGTCTGGTAAGATGAAAACACACCACCCAGATAAATATCACCAAAGCCGTTATTTGCCGGGACAATGGTGACAACATCATTATTAAAGCCGACATTCACATTAAAGCCGCTATCAATACTGCCATCACTGTTGAGGCGAATAAGGTAATGACTGGCTGTACCGTTGTAACTACTGAAATCACCACCAATATACATATCTCCGGAGCCATCAGTCGTCGGTGCGATGGTATAAGGATCGCTGTCAAATCCGCTACCGATGTTAAAATCCGTATTGATGCTGCCATCACTGTGCAGACGAATGATTTTATTGCTGGTGGTGCCGTTATAGCTGGTGAATCCACCGCCGACATAAACATCACCTGAGCCGTCAGTTGCCGGTGCAATGCTGCCGACATAGCCGTTGAAACCGGTGCCGACATTAAAATCGCTAACCACGCTGCCGTTACTGTGTAAACGAATGATGTTGTTGCTGGTCGTGCCGTTATAACTTGTAAAGAAACCGCCGACATAAATATCCCCGGAGCCATCAGTGGCCGGTGCGATAATATAAACATCGCTATCAAAACCGGTGCCGACATTAAAAGCGGTATCGACACTGCCGTCACTGTGCAGGCGAACAAGGTTATTGCTGGCAGTTCCGTTATAGTGGGCAAAGTGGCCGCCAACATAGATATCCCCGGTGCCATCTGTCGCCGGTACAACACTGATTACAATGCCATCAAAACCGCTGCCGATATTGAAACCGCTATCGATACTGCCATCCTGGTTCAGGCGCAAGAAGCCGTTGCTGCTTGTGCCGTTATAGCTGCTGAAATCACCGCCGACATAAATATCCCCTGAACCGTCATTGGCCGGCGCGATGATGTCAACAAGACTATCAAAGCCGGTGCCGATATTGAAACCGCTATCGATACTGCCATCCTTGTTCAGGCGAATGATTCTGTTGCTGGCGGTGCCGTTATAGCTGTTGAATAATCCACCGAGATAAATATCACCGGAGCCATCTGCAGCCGGCGCAATGGTGTCAATGCCACTGTCAAAACCGTTGCTCCTGGTAAAGCCGGTATCGGCACTGCCGTCACTGTTCAGGCGCACAATAGAATGGCCGGCCTTGTCGTTGTAGCTGAAAAACATGCCACCGACATAGATATCCCCACTGCCATCTGTGGACTGAGCAATGGTGTAAACCGTGTTGTCGAAACCATCGCCAATGTTGAAATCACTATTGACACTGCCGTCACTGTGCAGGCGAATGAGATGGTGACTGTTGTCGAGCCCGTTATAGCTGGTGAAAGCGCCTCCGGCATAAATATCACCGGAGCCATCATTGACAGCGACGACTTGATAAACATCCCTGGTAAATCCCGCCGGACCGAAGTTAAAACCGGTATCAATACTGCCGTCACTGTGCAGGCGAATAAGATCGCTCCTGTAGGTGCCGTTGTAGCTAACGAAGCCACCGCCGACATACACCTCGCCGGAACCGTCCGTTAGCGGCGTGATTGTGTCAACCGTACCATTACTGCTAATGCCGCTACCGACGTTAAACGTACTATCGATACTGCCATCATTGTTCAGGCGAATAATACCGTGGCTGTTTGTGCCGTTATAGCTGGTGAATGAACCGCCGACATAGATATCACCGGAACCATCGGTGGCTTCGGCCATGGTTGTAACAAAACTGGAGAAGTCAAACCCGGTGCCAACGTTGAAGTTGCTATCAACACTGCCATCATTGTGTAGCCGAACAATGTCGGAGTCGTTTGTACCGTTGAAGCTGGAGAATCCACCTGCAACATAAATATTTCCAGAACCATCAGTGGCCGGAACAATGCTGGAAACATAACCATAACTGCTGATACCGCTGCCAATATCAAAATTCGTATCGACGCTACCATCACTGTGCAGACGAATAATGCCGTTGCTGGCGGTGCCGTTATAACTTGTGAAGAAACCTCCGACATAAATATCGCCGGAGCCGTCAGTCGCTGGAACAATCGCGGATACACTACTATCAAAACCGCTGCCGATATTGAAAGCACTGTCGACACTGCCGTCACTGTGCAGGCGAATGATGTAATTACTCGCAGTGCTGTCGTAAACAGTAAATTCACCGCCAACATAAACATCACCAGTGCCATCATTCGCCGGAGCAATGATGTCCACCTGACTGTTAAATTGCTGCCTCAGCTGGGTAAATGGCTTATCTGCGGGTGGCGTGTTGTTATTAACACTTCCACTATTACTAGTCTGGTGATGGTGGTGACAACCCTGCAACATCGCCATGGTGACGAAGGCCAGCAACATTATCGCAAAGCGCATGCCGAATGTTTGTCGAATCGTACTATTCATGAATATTTCCCTCTTTCTTCAGGACGTGGTCAAGGGAAATCGGGCCCGGCCCGGCAATCGCCAGCCAGAAAAACACCGCAAGAGCGGTTGTCTCATAGAAGCCGAACAAGGTCTCCAGTGAATCCACCTGATCCCACAGCGCGGAACGAATCGCAACGATCATGACTACACCAAGTCCACCGGCGGCAATGCGGGTGAACAACCCGGCAATCAGCAAAATACCGCCGACGAACTCAAGTCCTGAAGTGAACGGTGTCAGGAGATGCGGAAAGGGAATGCCCCACTCAATAAAATTCTTGGTTACATCGGGCAGATTTTGCAATTTCCCCCATCCGCTCCATAAAAACACCCAGCCGGTGACGATGCGCGCGAAAGGCGGCCCCAGCGGCTGTAAATGAGCAGCCACGGATTCGGGCCATAAAATTAACCACTTCACCAGGTATTTCATTGGTTTAACCTCCTGTTGGTCATATCGAAAATATCAGGTTTTATAACTCACTCGAATGAACAGCATTATTCGTCGAATTTTTCACAGAAGTATCACGGAAAAGAGGAATTTCGAATACAGAATTAAAAGCTAATGATAGGGAATCCAATAGATAGGATTACG
>CAYRNH010000231.1:0-3773 GCA_964425515.1 uncultured Thiotrichaceae bacterium
CCTAAAAGAAGTCGATAAAGCTTCACCGGATCTGCTGAAGTTCTACCTGGTGTTCATTACGTTACGCTTTAATAATCTGGCGTTCTCACATCACCGCACCACCGGCATTTTATTAAACGAAATGCATAAACTGGTCGCGGCCTTTCCTGATGTCATTGGCACTCTGATCTCAGAGCTGGCGCGCATGGGCCGAAAAGATGCAGCGTTTATCGATATTGTCACCCAGGGGATTAAAGAGCTCGATACTATTGAGAACGAAGTGCTGAACTCAATGCAGTTCAAGTCCCTGCTGTACCGCCCGGATGAACACAAAGCCATTGCCGAACGTATCTCATTGCCTGCGGGACCGCTCAGCAAGTGGCAGAACTATAAAAACCCCATGGGCAAACCGTACCGCCCAGGCCTGCGACTGGTGGGCGACGACTGCTTTGATCTGTTTCTGTCTTTTCCGCAAGCGCTGCTCGATTTATCGGCCACCGATACCAGCCGCAAGCCGACCGATCTGGAAATTAAAGCGCAGGTGTCTGCACTCACCAAAGATCCGTTCGAGCGTTTGAAACTATTCAGGGAGACGCGTAATGCATCTGCGTAACATGATTTTTCTGCTGAGCCTGCTGGCAGCGAGTGACGCCTATGCACTCGGTGGTGCGGGCGATGTGGTCTGGGATCCAAAAACAGAAGCACAGGTCACGGCGCTCTATCACCAGACAGTCGATTTATACAACACTGCAAAGGCCCAGCTACAAACCGCTGCTGAAATGAATCGCACCATCTACGATGCACAACAGGCCTACGATGCAATTGTTAACTTTAATCTGCGCGCGACCGCACAAAAGATGTTCGGCTTTAAATCCAGTGCTGGCGCCGAAGGTCGCTGGAAAATACAGGGGTTGTTAAACGATCTCAACCGCATGGAATCCACCGGTCACAATACCGGCAGATTTTATGAGTATCAGGTTGGCCGCATGGAAAACATGCAGGCCATGTTTGATTATCAGGAGCAGGCCGCAGACAACATAACAGCCGCCACAGAGGATATTCCCGAGCGGCAAAGTGCACAGATAACCGCGCAATCTACCGCCTCGACCGCGGCGCTGATGGCGGCGGAAGATATCCGCAGGCAGGAAGAAGAGGCCAAAAAAGCACAGTCTGATGAACAGGATCGACAGGGATTCTATGATTCAAAGTCGGTCTATCGCGGACTGGCAGGGGAGAATAAATAAACATGGAAGCCGGCGATCTCATCGTAACCTGGGTTAACAGGCTAATCGTACCCACCTCGATCTATGACGGCGTTGAAGTCATCGCACGTGGCATCTTTACCTATGTAACACCGGCATTACTGGTTATTGGGATTGCCACCCGCGCGCTCGAAGAACAGTTAGACATCACCAACAGCACGGGACGTTGGGTCAACGCAGTACGCGACATGGCGATCATTGGCGTTGTCATCACGGCCTATTTTGCTATCGGTAATCTGGTCAACGAGTTTTTTACCGTGAGCTACAGCTATTTTAATCACGTCGGCTCAGTGGGCTCCATTACCAGCCAGCTGGCCGATACCATCGAGACACTGGAAAAGCACAAAGAAGATACTGGTGTGGTATCGATGATTACAGGCGGTGCCTGGTACTGGGCGACCACGGTGGTGTATTACCTTTCACTGATTGCGGTGACTACCATCATTGCATTTTTACACCTCGCGCAGGCGCTCGGGTATGGCCTGTGTTTTTGCTGGGGTTTGATTGCACTGCCGATGTCGATCACACGCAATCTTGCACTGCTAAAAGGCTGGGCCATGTTCTGTGCCTTCATCCTGATCTGGCCCGTGGTTGAATCGCTCTGCATGGGCATGATCTCGAGCATATTCTCCAACGTGGCAGGCACGCTGACGAATACCGCCTCGGGCAATACCAGTTATGAACAGGGGGCCATCATCATGGCCTACACCACGCTCAATATCATCCTGGTCATCATTGCGATTGTGGCGCCTTTTGTCACCAATGCACTGGTGGCCAATGCACCCGCAGGCAAAGACTTTGTGGTGCCGTTCATTGCCGGAGCCATGGCCAATGTGGCCGCGATCAACGCGATCAACGTTAAAGCCTCCCAACCCACCGCGCAGGTAGGCAGGACACTGGCCAGTGGTGCCGGTGCTGGAATAAAGGGCATTGCGAGTCGCATCTCTGAATCATTCCGACCAGCACCCTCTGCGGCCAGCGCAAGCGAAGCCGTGGGCTCCACGAGCGCAAACAGCAACTCATCAGCTGCAAAACCAGCCCGTGACCCCGGCGCACGGCAGGCACGGCGCGGTGCCATTATTAATCAGAACAAGACTTCATCATGAGTAAACAACATCGCAATGAACTGATCATGAACCACGGCATACAGGGTTCTTTAATGCTAAAGCTGCAACGTTTTTCTGTGCTGGGCTGGTTCCTGTTCTTTTTCCTGCTGGTGGCCAATGTCGTTGTCATTGCCGTCGACAAGTTTATTCCTGCGCCGGTGATTGCCGTTGATGAATCCGGGCGCGTACTGGGGACTTTTGAGTTTATGGATGCCTCGCAGCGCACCAATGAAGAGATCATCGCAGGCGCGATGTACTTTGTGCGCAACTACGTGAACGTGAATAGCGCGAGCATCTTTGAAGACTACTCTGCTGCAGTCAACATGATGTCACCCGAACTGGCCAAATCGACCCTGGCCGAGGTCAGGCGCACGGGTTATCTCACCGCCATCAAGGAAGGTGAGACCGATTCGCGAATACGGTTCGCGACTGGCAAAGACGCGCCCACCATCATCAGGCGCGAAGGACTCGAAGCCAGTGTCCATCTTCGCGGCGATATCATCGTGCGCTATTCCAGCACCGGTGAAAAAGCCACACCGTTTGATTTAACCGTATGTATGAAACTGGTGCCACGCACCACCTTGTCAACACACGGGTTGCAGATCGTCCAGATTAAAGAAAAGGTTATTAAATGAAGCGGATTTCCCCCATATTGATCGCGCTGACATTACTGGTGCTATCGACAAACACAATCGCAAATCCAAGGCACCTGGAGGTGCCCTTAAAAGCACTCACCACACTGACACTCAAATTTTATCCGGGTATGGGAACGCGCTTTACCTTCCCGTTTTTGCTGGATAAAGATGATGACTATGTGCCGTACACCAATGACAACACCAACAGCGCAGTATTTGTACCTATCAAGCGGCAGGATGGGCGTAATTTCTTTGTGATTACCATACCACCTGGGCATGTCTCTGATAAAGAAGACGTTGGAAACATGTTCATCACTGTGGCCGGCTATCAGATCAGTATCGAAATGCACTCGACAAAAAACCGTAACGAGCACATTACCGATGTCCAGTTTGTCATGAGTGAAAAAGCGCGAGAAGACTTGATCCAGCACGCCATCGCACAGCGCACTAAGGCATTAGAACAATCCTATAAAGACAAGCTGGATCAACTCGAAGTCCAGACAGAAAAACGCGCACTGGCAAAAGTCGGGATGCTGGCGCTCTATGATCCCGACGAAGTCAAAATAAAAGAAGAATCTGTCCTTGATCTGAAAAACGGCGATGAAACGGTGCTGTTTGTGGATCATGCACTGGTTTATCCCAAATATACCATTTACTCATTTCAGATAGAAAACGACAGTTCGATCAACCATGTGGTCATCCAGGACGCGAAGCTTTTTGCCATTGACGGTGAAAGTGGTCAACGTATTCCGCTGGACACGGCAAACGAGATACCGAAACGTGTTGAACCG
>CAYRNH010000232.1:0-3698 GCA_964425515.1 uncultured Thiotrichaceae bacterium
CTGGAACAGGCGCTGGAATTTATCGATGACGATGAACTGGTCGAAGTGACGCCGCTGTCGATTCGTATGCGCAAGAAATTACTCACCGAAAACGAGCGCAAGCGTTCGTCCAAGGTAGCGTCTTAAAGTCATAAAATGGTCAAAAAACAGACTATCGACTTTTAGAATCCTCGGGGTATAATCGAGTGGCTCAAAAGAATTTGGCAATATTTATGTTTGCCGTGTAAGAAGTCCCGCCGTAGCGTATCTTCCTGCAATTCATAAGTAATTCCGTCTTTGGCACTACCGCCCTGACCGGCAACGATTAATTTTTAATACAGGTTATAAAAGATATGGCTACTACCACTGGCACAGTTAAATTTTTCAACGAATCAAAAGGCTTTGGTTTCATCACTCAGGAAAACGGCGGCCCCGACGTTTTTGTTCATTTCAGCGCAATCAAGGCTGACGGTTTCAAGACTCTGCGCGAAGGCCAGAGGGTCGAGTTCGAAGTCACCCAGGGCCAGAAAGGTCCCCAGGCAGAAAATGTAACTGCGATATAAGTTCGACTGTTTAAAGCGTTTCTAAAACGTTTTCTGCAAACGTCGCTCCGATTCATCGGTGCGGCGTTTTTTTTGTACCTGAGATATGAGGAATTCGTAGGTTGGGGTGAGGAACGAACCCCAACCTGCAGTGTTGTAACTGTTTAGACCGATTTCAGCAAATCGATATCTTTTTGCACCAGGGCAGCTGAATTGTGAAACAGGGTGGTTTCTTCGTCGTTCATATCCAGACTGATAATTTGTTCCATGCCATTGATACCGAGCACTGCGGGCACGCCGATCGCCAGATTGTGATGACCGTATTCACCTTCGAGCACGCTGACCGTGGGCAGAATTCGTTTGCGATCGTGCACGATGGCATCGACCATTTTCGCCACTGAAGCCGCGGGCGCATCGTAGGCGCTGCTGGTTCCGCGCAGCGCCAGAATTTCGGCACCGCCGTTGCGGGTACGCTCGACAATGGAATCGAGTTTTTCCTTGCTCATAAAGTTGGAAATCGGAATGCCCGAGATCGTGGTGTAACGCAGCATCGCGACCATGGTATCGCCATGACCGCCGAGCACCATGGTGCTGATGTCCTGGGTAGCGTAGCCGGTCTCCATCGCGATGAAACTGGCCATGCGGCTGGAGTCGAGTACACCGGCCTGTCCAAAGATGCGATTGCGCGGCCAGCCAGTTTCCACAAAAGCGTGGTAGGTCAGCACATCCACCGGGTTGGAAACAAACAGCAGCATGCTGTTGGGTGCGTGTCTGGTTACACCTTCGAGAATGGTATTGGTGATGGCGACATTGCTGGCCAGCAGGTCGGAGCGTGACATGCCCGGCTTACGTGGCAGGCCAGCGGTGACTACGATTAGTTCAGAATCTTCGATCAGGGCATAATCGCTGCCGCCGTAAAGCCGGGTGTCAAAGCCATATAATGGAGCCATTTCCTGGATATCCAGCGCCGCGCCTTCAGCAGCACTCTGGCGCACATCGAGCAGTGCAATCTCGCGGCACATATCACCTGCGGCAAGAAACTGTGCGGTGGATTCGCCGACCCGGCCAGCGCCGATGATGCTGATTTTTTTCATGTGTAAGTCCTTCTTGTGAAATTCGTCTGCACTGTTCCAGTTTAGTCTCTGTTAGCGATTTCATCTGGTTTGCGGTGTTTATAGATCTAAAGATTACACACCAGCCGCCGAATTACGCGAAGAACGCAAAAGGGCATATGCGTTAGTTTTGTCTTTGGTTGCGATGTTTGCGTATTTTTGTGGCCTGTTTATAAAACAAGCAGATTATCCGGGTGGCGCAGCTGCATGTAAAAACGATTTCGATGCCTGTCGCGTTTTGATTTTGGGTGCAGCCAGCCGCGTACCCGGATGGTTTTGCCCTTGAGTGAAGCCAGCCAGCCCGGTTTGAAGTTGCCGAGGTCACCTTTTCTTATCTGGATGGCGAGTCCGCCTTCAATATCCAGCCAGTAGCCTTTGCGCGAGTTGTTGCTGTGTAGCACTCGGCCGTGGATGATATGAAACCCACTGCTGTGGTCACCGAGCGAGCTGACCGCGCGGTCGCGGTATTTGGGGTGGCTCCAGATGTTTTTTCCAGCCTTGCGGGCGCGAGCTTCGTGTTCGCGGAAGCACAGGCTGAAACGCACATCGGGCGGCGTGGTGTAAGCGATGGCCAGGCCAGCGTCGATCATGTCGGCCTGGACACTGTCACCGTTGGTGAAAAACAGATAGGCCAGGGTGCGTCCGTATTTGCCTTTTTTCTCAGTGTCGAACACCAGGCCAACGCGGTTGCCGTGCTCGTGCACCAGACGACGCAGATAATGGCCCGCGGCAATGCCATACGGCTGGGCGGGGCGGCCATCGCGGGCGAGTTCCGGGGCATCGATGCCGGTCAGGCGTATGCTACGGCCATCGGCCAGTCTCAGGGTATCGCCATCGTGCACATAGCGCACTGTGTCGGTTTCGGCGAAGGCCGGCACTGTGCAGTTGCTGGAGGCTGTCGCAGTCGTGCAGGACGCGCTGGCAAGCAGCGTGCCTATGAACAGCTGCAGAAACAAAAAAAGGCGCCGTAAAGCGCCTTTTTTTATGTGCAAAAACAAGGACAAGCTTATTTTTTGGCGCCGAAGCGTTTGTTGAATTTTTCAATCTGACCCGCGCTGTCCAGCACTTTCTGCTTGCCGGTGTAAAACGGGTGGCACTGTGAGCAGACTTCGATAGTCATGTCGCCCTTGGCGTAGGTTGAGCCAGTGGTAAAGGTGTTGCCACAGCTGCAGGTCACGCTCAGTTGTTTGTATTCTGGGTGGATTTCCGGTTTCATCTGGGTTTCCTCGGGGAAACGGGGTTCGAAAAGGGTGAGGATTTTACCCGCTCACCCATGGATAGGCAAGGCGTATAATCGAATCGTCGAAGTGTTTATTTTGTACAACCGGTGGTTTTCTGCTAAAAAGCAGTGATGAAGGGACAGGGTATCCGGGGCCAGTAAAATGAAATCAACAATAATCTCCATGCTGATCGTACTGGTACTGATGGTCGCTTTGCCGATGATCTTCCTGGGCAATCACAAACTCCCCGATTTCAGCGGATTTCATTTTGCCAGGCCGGGCGCTTCCGGTGGCGTGAAGTTATCATCCGGCATCACCGATGTGACCACGGATAAACCGGTGCATATCTATCGCTGGCGCGATGCACACGGAATATTGCAGCTCAGCAATACCAAACCCGAAGGCGTGAACGCAGAACAGGTTGAGCTCAAACCGAATCTTTCCAGCATGGACCCTGTAAAACCATTGCCGGACGACGCCTTCGCAACCGCCACCAGCCAGAAAACAGCTTCAGCAGCAACCAGCTCCGAGCTGCACAATCCGTATACCCCCGATGGCATGAAGCAGCTCGTCCAGCAGGCGGGTGAACTCAAGAAAGTGCTGAGCCAGCAACAGGCCGACCAGGCAAAACAGATCGATCAGGTGCTCGGCAAAAAAAACTGAGCCTGATCTGAGCTCTTCCCTCAAAACGAAAAGCGAAAGGCGAAACCACAGAGGCACAGAGAACACAGAGTAAAACTCGTGGCTGTTAAAAACTAAAGATTAGAAGCGAAACCGCAGAGACACGGAGATCGCAGAGGAAAACTTTTAGGGTTAAAAACAAAAAGCCAGAAACGGAACCACAG
>CAYRNH010000233.1:0-3692 GCA_964425515.1 uncultured Thiotrichaceae bacterium
CGCATCGTCAAAGCGCTACAGGCTAACGGTGAGTTTGTTGCCATGACCGGTGACGGCGTGAACGATGCACCCGCGTTGAAGCGTGCGAACATAGGTATTGCCATGGGCCAGAAGGGCACCGATGTCGCGCGTGAAGCATCAGACATGGTGTTACTGGATGACGATTTCACCAGCATTGTGCGTGCAGTGCATTCAGGGCGTCGCATATTCGATAATATTCGCAAGTTCATCAAATACACCATGAGTTCCAATTCGGGCGAGATCTGGACGCTGTTTCTCGCGCCGTTTCTCGGCTTGCCGATTCCTTTGTTGCCGATTCATATTTTATGGATCAACCTGGTTACCGATGGACTGCCGGGGATAGCCTTAACCGCTGAACCGGCCGAGCCTGGTGTAATGAAGCGCGCACCACGAGCGCCTCAGGAAAGCATTTTTGCGCATGGTATGTGGCAGCATATTCTCTGGGTAGGACTGTTTATCGGTGGTATCAGTATTGCTGCCATGGCCTGGGCCATTTCGCGCGATGCGGTTTACTGGCAGACCATGGTATTCACCGTGCTTACCGTCTCGCAGTTATTTCATTCGCTGGCTGTACGCAGTGAAACCGCATCCATATTCAAGATCGGACTTTTCAGTAATCTACCGATACTGGGGGCGGTTTTGTTTACACTTCTGCTACAAATGGTAGTGATCTACACCCCTGCGCTGAATACTATTTTTCATACCCATCCATTGCCCTTGTTTGATCTGGTGCTGTGCCTGCTAGTCTCATCACTGGTTTTGTTCGCGGTAGAAATTGAAAAATGGCTGGTACGTCGTGGTTATATTTACAACAGTGCCGCCAGTATTCCACCATCCTGAAGACATCTTTTTAGCTGAACTCGGGGTATCCACCCAGAGTTCAGTCACCGGAAGAGATATGGGAGTTTTATCATGACGGTGAAGTTGCTAGAATTGGCGTAATGTACAAGACAGCATTTTCTACCAGTGTTGCACTATTTGTCTGCGTTTTGTGGATGAATAGCGCGATCTCAGCACCTCTCGCGCCAAAGGCGCCCATCACCAAATTCGGAAAAAACAGCGTGTTACGTGCGGCTGGGCCTTGTCCTGACCAGAAAACGGTTGGTGTTCCCGCTTATCCAGGCAGCGTTTGTCTCAAAGCAGCAAGTTTTGACACCTTCACAGCAGTTGTCAGTTTAATGACTGCTGACGACGCACACAAAGTGGCTGACTGGTACGAAAAGCACCTGGATCGGTGGACAAGAACTAAAACAATATCAGGTAATATTGTTTTTACGCCGCCGGGCGAACGCACCAACCCCACAATCGCAGCGTTTACAAAAGTGCATGTCACGGTCAAGCCGCTCGATGAAGCACATTCACAATTAAAAAAGAGCCTGTACGTCTTTAAGGGTACTCCTGCAAGCATTATATCCATACAGTATTCAACGCTCGCACATCACAAATAGATATGTATACACGTCATTGTTGAATATTCATCACATCAGAAGATAAAGATGAAACACAAGACTACAAGACTAATATTCATAACCACATTATTAACAGCGACACCTGTCATGGCGAACACGCTATTGGCATCGCCTTATCCTGGTGCGGCGGTTGATCCAGTAGCCAGCGCGCAATCGAAGACAGAGAAAGTCTATTTTTCTCATTCGTCGCTCGCAACAGTGCGCGCCTGGTATCAGAAGCAATATGCAAAAAAAAGTGCTGCTGCTTGCTCAGACAGTGACGAAGGTTGTGGACAATTCAAACAACAATGCGAGACTGTGACGCGCACAGATCAGATGACACGCTGTTCTGATTTCATGGTGCTCAAGTGGAACGCCATCCCACCGGGTGGCAGCATGGTGGATGCTTATAACGCTGGCGTGCATCTGGAAGGATGGAAAAAAATTGCTGAACCACATGAGAAGAACAACAGCAATACTGACACGTCAGAAGCGACGGGGCAGATGGCTAATATGATGGCACAGCTGAATGCTATGTCGCAGCAGATGCAGGCTGCGAACCAGCAGATAACCAGTCAGATTCAGCAGGAAGGAAAACAGATGGGTGTAGATGTGGCAGGACTGAGCGCCATTCCTGACATTCCATTCGCCGGACTCAAGCAGGAGGTTCTGGCGGGCCGTCATAGCCAGAAGGAGCTGGATACAATCTATCATCGTTATCAGAATCTTGAAACATCAGTCTACCCGATGACGAAAGGTGAGAACGGACCCGTGGCCTACAACAAGTTTGAATATGACCATTGTAAATCGAAGCTTATGACAAAAAATGCTTACATGCTGGGCGCACAGGGTGCTGATCAATGGAATGCATGGCTCACCTGTATAAAGAAGATTGCAGCACACGCGTACCAGACGCGAATTGTTATCAATCCTTGATCCTGAGCTAAATGTTTGCCTGCGACGGTTTCATCAGATGCGTCCTTTCACTAAGAAAATATGTATTTTTCGAGTCAATGCGCAGCCGATGCGATGTGGGTGACAAGCCAGATCGTGGCCCTGAATATGTGTTTCACATGCCTCACGCTTTTCCAGTAATATTAGCGAGTTCAACAAAATCAGCATTTTGACATCGCATTCAGCTAGAGATCAATCTACACTCTGATGAGTTCAGTTAAACTGATTTTTTTGAAAAAGAAATAATCCTTTTCCAGCAAGTCGCATTAGAGGTTTGCCTGTCATCTATGCTATTTGATATTAGTACCTTGTTAGTGGCCGTGGCACTGGCGAACGCTTTTTGTGCGGGTGCAAAATTTCTGCTTTGGCGCATGCATCCCGGCATTCCAGGACTTGGCCGCTGGGCACTGGCCGGCGTTTTCGCTGTGCTTGCGTTAGCGCTGCTCGTTACCTACAAAATGAGTCCCTGGCAACCATTCATTTCTCTTGCGCAGATAGTGGTGGTTTTGGGGCTGCTCCTGACCTGGGATGGTTTTAGGCGCTTTATCGAGCAGCCAGCGCTTTCGCGCCTGACGATAGCTGTGATTATGGTCATTGTACTGGCATGGGCTGTTGTAGTGACGCAATTTCAACATTCGCAGGAAGCCATTGCACTGGGCAATGCCGCATTGATTACTGTATTTTCAGTATTGATTGCACGCGAACTGCTCGGCGGCCCGAAACCGATTCTATTTGCCATGCGTGCTACAGGCTGGGCATACGCGGCCAATGCGACTGTTTTCCTGGCACGTATTGTCTTCACTGACCATGGCATTCATACAACTGCAGTCGATCCGTTGAATCCGGACGGAATCGCCGCCTATATGCTGCTTTGGTGGTTGTGTGTAACCATCGCCACGACCCTGGGCATGGTGCTGATGACGTCCGAACGTTTACAGGCATATCTTGATGATCAGGCAAATCGTGATCCATTGACCGGCGCACTCAATCGCAGATCATTTACCTTGTTCACCGAAAAAGCCATAGCTCAATCTCGTCGACACAATAAACCTTTGTCGATATTGGTTATGGATCTCGATGATTTCAAACAAATTAATGACCGTCTCGGCCATGATGTTGGTGACATGTTTCTGCGCCTATTTGTTAAGATTTCTGACGAGGTGCTGCGTAGCGATGATATTTTCTGCCGCTATGGCGGTGAAGAATTTGTCGCCTTGTTACCTAACACCTCTGCCGAACAGGCACTGGTGACGGCTAAGCGACTGTGCA
>CAYRNH010000234.1:0-3690 GCA_964425515.1 uncultured Thiotrichaceae bacterium
TGGGTTATTTCATCCGTGGTCGTATTCCTGACGAAAACAGTAATCCTGTGAGCCGCTGGCTGATCAAAACTTATCGTACCTTGCTCGCTGGCGTGCTGGCAAAACCTGAACGCAGCCTGATGATCAGTTTGATAGTACTGCTGACCACAGTGATTCCCATCGGCGGAATCAGTGGTCTGCTGACACCGTTGAAATGGCCGGTGGAAGCATCATCTATGTTGCTCGGCGCGGTGAAAGATGACAGTGCTCGAGCGCACTATCTGGATACTGTCAATGACTGGCAGGCGTCGATTACTGAACACTGGCAACATGCGTTTTCTGCTTCGCCGTTACTGGCCAGCTTTGCTTCAGGTCTGGGTACCGAGTTCATGCCAGCGCTGTTCGAAGGCGACCTGATGTACATGCCGACCACGCTGCCCGGTATATCAATTGGCAAAGCCAGGCAATTGTTACAACAAACCGATCGGTTGATTCGCACCGTACCCGAAGTACGAAGTGTTTTTGGCAAGGTCGGTCGTGCCGAGACCGCCACCGATCCGGCACCACTGAATATGCTGGAAACCATTATTCAGTTAAAGCCAGTTTCTCAATGGCGCAAAGGCATGACCCTGAAAAAATTGATTGCTGAACTGGATCGTACTGTGCATTTTCCCGGACTGACCAATGCCTGGCTGATGCCGATCCGAACACGTATAGATATGTTATCAACCGGCATTAAAACCCCGGTGGGAATTAAAGTGTCCGGGCCTGATTTAAACGTGATTCAGGATATTGGGCGTCATATTGAAAACGTGTTGGGTAGTGTCCGAGGAACACGCTCGGTGTATTCCGAACGGGTGACCGGCGGACGCTATATTCAGGTCACCCCGAAGCGAGAAAAAATGGCCTATATGGGTATGAGCATTGCCAGTGTGAACGAAGTGATCAAGGCGGCGGTCGGCGGCATCAATGTCACCACCATGGTACAAGGTGAGGAGCGTTATCCACTCAACCTGCGTTTTGCAAGAGAAACCCGAGACAACCTGGAAAAATTACGTGAGCTACCGGTGGAATCATCAACAGGGCTTGAAGTCGCTCTGGGCGAAGTCGCCGACGTGAAAATCGTCGATGGTCCGCCGGTGATCAAAACCGAAAATGCGCGCTTAAACGGCTGGACTTTTGTCGACATTGATAACGTTGATCTGGGAACCTATGTGCAAAATGCACGACGGATACTGGCGAAGAAGATTGTGTTACCCGCAGGTTATGCCATTACCTGGGCGGGGCAATACCAGTACATGCTGCGCGCACGCGCGAAATTATTCCAGGTGATTCCGCTGACATTGGTGATTATTTTTTTATTGTTGTACCTCACTTTCCGTCGCATGGACGAAGCCCTTCTGGTGATGCTCACAGTACCGTTCGCGCTGATCGGCGGTTTCTGGCTGGTGTTTATTCTCGGTTACCCAATGTCGGTTGCTACCGCGACAGGATTTATCGCGCTCGCAGGCGTAGCGGCAGAGTTTGGTGTGATCATGCTGGTGTATCTTGATAATGCGCTGGAAGAACGCCGACAAAAACACAGTCTGAATAATCAGTCTGATTTAATCGCTGCGATCATGGAAGGTGCGGTGATGCGGGTGCGACCCAAGGCGATGACTGTCGCAGTTATTTTTGCAGGTTTAATTCCGATCATGCTGGGCACAGGGACGGGCTCTGAAGTGATGCGAGGCATTGCGGCACCCATGGTGGGTGGCATGATCACTGCCCCCTTGTTATCACTGTTTGTGATCCCGGCTATCTATTTTTTATTACGTCGTCGGGAATTAAAATTCTCACCATAAAAAAGGGGGGCATTGCTGCCCCCCAAATTAAACCGACTTACTGTCTTATTTAAACAACCGTTATGCTGGTTCGTGTTGTTCCCAGCACTGCACCCGTTATCCAGTCGAGAATATCGGTCTCGATTAGATAGGTACCGCGTTTGGTCGGCTGGAAAATAATATCGTAACGTTCTGCAGCTGCAGCACGAATCGAAGACACAGTGACGGGGTTGGGTAATGGTCGTCCATCAGACTGATAGATAGTGCCTGTCAGACCACCTCCAAAACGCAGGTGTTGTGGGTAATAACCGGCATTGATATAACGCGCCAGTACTTTCTGGCCGAGCTGTATTGTTGCTGATATAGGCTCAAGGTTCATCGCACTATTACCACTGCCATCAACACCGGTGATGACAAAATAATCCGGGTTGAGGTCATTCAGTCCTACATCACCGCCACAGGTGCCTGCATTCCAGGGGAGCGTGTGCCAATGGGAGTCAATTTCATCGACTACCCAGAAGGCTTCCGCATCGTAGGTCGGACCACCTGAAAACAGAGTGCCCGGGCCTTCTGGTGGATCGATAATAATGGCGCCATACATTCCCATTTCGGCATGCAGTACCGTATTGGTATGACAATGGTAAAAGAATGTACCTGCATGTGAAGGCTTCCACTGATACGTGTAAGTACCGTTATACACATCCCAGGTGATATGGCCGACACCATCAGAGCTGTCTGCGGGCTCGATCCCGTGATGGTGCATGGTGTGCATCCACATCATACCGACATTGAGTACGGAGTGAGCGATCTGCCCCTGAGTCAGGCGCATGGCAGCAGAAGGATAGGTGGCATTGGCCATGCCACCGCCACCACCACCGCCACTCGTATCGGCAAAACCCCACATAGTGACCACGGTGCCATCGTCCATGGTTAAGGGGATGTTCATGTCGATGCTGCGGTGAAAAGTAACATCAGCAGTGACCAGGCCGGGTGTTGCGGGTGCATCTGGATAAACGTAACAGGCACTGCCCATTCCGCCACCGCCGCCGCCACCACCACCGCCATTCATGGACATCATCGTCAGGCGGTATTCTTTTTCAAAAAAATTAAACATCATTTTCCCCTCTTATTCAAAGTAAATGTCAGTTAATGAGCCGAACATGTACAGGCCACCGCCTGCTGTCTGAGTCATTTCATTGTGCAGATGCATGGGATAAGTCCCGGTAGTCACTGGTGGCCAGGCATCTGGTGGGGGTTCAAAGGGATAGATGGCATCAAATTTACCCATATTGCCTTCCAGGTAAATACAGTCTTTGAGCCAGACATCGCTACGTTTATTGCCGTTTTCTGTGAGCCATTCCATATGGTTGGCGTGCGTGTGTACCGATGACTGACACTTGCCGGCATTGAGCACACGTATCAGCGTGCGATCTCCAATGTGGCCGTGCATGGCAGAACGCGGGTCGACCATGGCATCGATATTAGGATCATCTGCACCGGGTGCACCGGGTGGGCGAGCACTTAAACCATTCAGGGTAAAGTAGCGCGGCTTATACGTTGTGTTAGGCGTGCTGCCGTTACGAATTGCTGTGTTCCATGCTGGATCAATATCGTGGAAGACCCAGAAATACTGCTGCACAAAAGTCGGGCTGCCAGAATATAGCTGGTTACTGAGTCCTTTGGGCATGACAGCAAAGCCACCATGCAATCCAACCAGGCGGTTATAAGGTGCATTGGACGGATCCAGATAAAAATACGATCCTTGTGTGCCAGCGGTGAAACTCAATGTTTTTGATGCACCGGCATTAATCGTGATTGTGTTTACGCCGAGCCCAGCAATAGTGAATGAGTGCTGGTGACCTAGCGTGTTAACAATAGTGATATTAAC
>CAYRNH010000235.1:0-3679 GCA_964425515.1 uncultured Thiotrichaceae bacterium
GTCATAGCCGTCGGCGGTGATCACCACATCATCTTCGATGCGCACGCCGATATTCTCCCAGCGTTTGGCGCCGCGACTGCCCGCAGGAATATACAGCCCGGGCTCGACCGTGAGCACCATGCCTTTTTCCAGCAAGCGCCATTCATCTTCAACCTTGTAATCGCCCACATCGTGAACATCCATGCCCAGCCAGTGGCCGGTGCGGTGCATGTAATAGTCGCTGTAAGCCTGATCTTTAATCAGCTGCGCTGGTTTGCCCTTGAGCAGCCCCAGTTCGACCATGCCTCTGGTCAGGGCTTTCACCGCGGCCTTGTGCGGATCGTTCCAGTGATTGCCGGGCTTGAGCGTTTTGAACGCGGCTTCCTGAGCTTCCAGCACAACATCATAAATTTCTTTTTGCGGCGGCGTGTAGCGGCCATTGACCGGAAACGTGCGCGTGATATCGGCCGCATAACCACCGTATTCAGCACCGGCATCAATCAGCACCACGTCACCGTCTTTCAATATCTTATTGTTTTCGGTGTAATGCAAAATACAGCTATTGGCACCGCCGCCGACAATCGACGGATACGCCCAGCCGGCAGCATTGCGATTAAATTCGTACAGAATCTCGGCTTCAAGCTGATATTCACCAACGCCCGGCTTGCAGGCTCGCATGGCATTGATGTGCGCCTGCACGCTGATTTTCGCCGCCTTGCGCATCAATTGCAGTTCTTCGCGTCCCTTGAACAAACGCATGTCGTGCAACAGATATTCCAGCGAAACGAACTCATAGGGCGCGTGCACGCCACCACGCGAGGCTCTGCGCAAACTATTGACGCAGTTCATCACGTGCTTGTCGAATTCCGGATTCAGGCCGATGGTGTAATACACCCGTTCGCTATGCTCCATCAGGCCGGGCAGAATATCTTCGAGATCGTCGACCGGATAGGCGTCGTCAGCATCGAAATGTTTCACCGCCCCTTCGGGGCCATAACGATAGCCATTCCAGGTTTCCTTGAGCTTGTCGCGTTCACGGCAAAACAAAATATATTCGCCCTGAGGTCGACCGGGGATCAGCACAACCACCGCTTCGGGTTCAGTAAAACCGCTTAAATAATAAAAATCGCTGTCCTGACGGAAATGATGTTCAACATCGCGATTGCGCAGCTGCACCGGTGCGGCCGGCAGAATAGCGATGGACTGCTCGCCCATCATTTTCATGATCTGGCGGCGACGCTGCGCATAAACACTGGCCGTTTTCCGGGTCGTGGCCTTGCCGGTTTTCACATTCGCTTTCATTGGAGTCTATGAGCTGCTTTTAGCGGTTGAAGTTCTTCATTCACCAGCAACACGCCAGTGCGAACATATTCGGAGATTTCAACAAAGGCAATTTCATCCTCTTCGTCGTCGTCACCCAGATGGTCGTCCATGCCAGCACGAGAAATTTCGACAAAATCTTCGAGTAATTCCCGGCTGTCTGCGGGCAGCTCGGTTTCCTGAGAAATGCCGCCTGCCGCCAATCCGTAGACATAACCCTGACACCAGCTGGCCAGTGCCGTCACACGGTGCGCAAGGCTATCCTGGTCATCAGGCAATAACAGATGGAAATCAGCCACCGAATCATTGAGCTGCTCCAGCGTAGCGCTGTGTAGCTGGGCCAGTTCACGCGCCAGCTCCTGCAGGCCTTCGCTGTTCTGCTGTTCGCCGAGCACGTGGCTCACCCAGACCGAAAGCTCGACACTGCCACGCGCGCACAACATGCCACACAGTGCACCGTGGGCTTCTGCGGCCTCCATCATGGCATCAACGCGAATCAGCGAATCGTCCAGAATGGAAATATCGGGTAGTAACGTCATGAATACCTCGTGTAGCTGGACCAATTCTATCAGGTTTTTCAGGCCAGCTATTTGTTCAAACTAACTGGCTTAACTGCATTTTTGCTCAAACATGTCAATCAATATTTTTGCCCGTGACGAATTGACCGAACCCGATTCACGTCCTACTATTAAGCCATGAACGATACCGCATCAAAAATAAACCGTCTCGAAGATCAGGTGAACCAGCTGCTTGAGCTATGCAAGCGTCTGGGTGATGACAATCAGGACCTGCGTGGCCAGATCAAACAGTTAAACAGCGAACGCGCCAAACTGATGGAACACAAGGAACAGGCCAGGTCGCATGTTGAAGCTATGATCACGCGTCTGCGTTCCATGGAAGCTGCCTGATAAGCTGCGCCCAGATGAAACCCGAATCACTCACCATCAATATTCTCGATAAAGAATACAGAGTCGCCTGCCCGGAAGCAGAAAAAGACAGTTTACTGGCTTCGGCACAGGTGCTCAATCAGCGCCTCAAAGAAATCAAAAGCAAAGGCGCAGTTCTGGGTACCGAGCGTATTGCCATCATGGCCGCACTGAATCTCAGCCATGAAATGCTCAATGGCCGCGCCATAGAAACAGAACATAGTGAATTAAATGAGCGCATCGACAGCCTGTCAGAAAAAATTGACAGCCGCATGCGCCAGTTTGAACTGATTTAAACCAGCTCTGTCTTATTTTAGTAACAGGACAAATGACTGTTTTAGAGTTAAAGTGTTTGGTGTCTCTGGGGTGTGCGTAAGCTTTTATGCAATATCCCTTGAGCCTTAAATACTGACCCCGGGATCGCCACTGTAGGCACGGTGTGCATTACCGCCCTGCGCGGGAAGCCTGAAGTGCTTACGAGCGGTTCCACCTGAACCTCCGGTTCAAGGTCAGCATTATAGCTACGGCATTTTGGAGACACCCCTAATTTCATGGCCGAACTCTCAGCCAATCATCTCAACTCACTGCGTCAGCAGATGCGCACTGCGCGTCGCGCGCTGGACCAGTCAGAGCAAACGCACCACGCCCGGTCACTGGCGAATCAGATATGTCGCAACCGGATTTTTGTTAACAGCCATCACCTGGCCTGTTATCTGGCGAATGACGGTGAAATTGATCCGCAGTTGATCATCGAACGCGCCTGGAAAATAAACAAACAGGTCTATTTACCGGTGCTGTCACCGTTCGGACAGCGTCTCTATTTTGCGCCTTATCGGCACGATAGCCGTCTCTGCACCAATCGATTCGGTATCCCGGAACCCGATTGCCATCCTCGCGACTGGCGCAGCGCGCAACAGCTTGATCTTATCCTGCTGCCCCTGGTCGCGTTTGATGACACAGGCAACCGGCTTGGTATGGGTGGCGGTTTTTATGATCGCAGTCTGGCGTACCGTCAAAGTCGAAAGCACTGGCTTAAACCACGATTATTCGGGCTGGCGCACGAGCTGCAAAAAACCGGGCAACTGGAAACGCGCAGCTGGGATATCCCGCTCGACAGCATCGCCACTGAAAAATGCATTTATAAAATTGAAGGTTAATAATGAAATACTGGTTAATGAAATCCGAACCCGATGTCTTTGGCATCGATGACCTGAAAAAAGTAAAAAGCGAACCCTGGGACGGGATTCGAAATTATCAGGCGCGCAATATGATGCGCGATGAAATGAAAAAAGGAGACCAGGCCTTTTTTTACCATTCCAATGCCGATCAGATCGGCATTGTTGGCATCATGAAAGTCGTCAAAGAAGCCTACCCCGACCATACCGCGCTGAATCCAAAGTCAAAATATTACGATCCGAAAAGCAGCCCGGATAACATACGCTGGGCCATGGTCG
>CAYRNH010000236.1:0-3642 GCA_964425515.1 uncultured Thiotrichaceae bacterium
ATGGCCTGATTCAGGCCGATAGAGCCCTGGCGTATTTTGACACCGATGCGGACGGCGTTTTAAACAGCAATGATAACTGCCCAACGATTGCAAACCCTGACCAGCTTGATAATGACAATGACGGGCTTGGTGATGCTTGTGATCCCGATGACGATAATGATGGCCTGACTGATGTTGAAGAAGCCGCGCTGGGAACCAACCCGTTTTTGCAGGATACCGACGGTGATGGCCTGCTCGATGGTGAAGAAGTGAATATATATTTTACTAATCCGCTACTGAAAGATAGCGACAAAGACGGCTACAACGACAATGTTGAAGTGGCGGCCGGCAGTGATCCCAATAGCGCGACCTCGATTCCGGGTAGTAACAGCGGAGACATAAATGGTGATGGCGTGGTTGATGTGCGAGATCTGTTGCTGATGCAAAAAATTGTGCTTGGCACAAGCGTGGCAACGACCGATCAACAGCTGCGCGGTGATATCGCGCCACTATCATCAGGCGTGCCCGTGCCCGACGGTGTTTTGAATGCAGCGGATTATTTAATTCTGCAGCAAGTGGTGCTGGGCAAGATTACTTTGCAGTAACAGGGGGGCAGCACTACTCATTTCTGACAAGCTGGGCATTTACCTTTTCACGTTGCGCTTTGCCTGCGAGTATCTCGATCAGAGTCAGTGCGAAATCCATCGCTGTCCCCGGCCCTCTTGAAGTGATGATCTTGCCGTCTATTTCGACATCTTTTGCGCTGATCCTGATCGCAGGATTCTTGATGGCTTCCAGGGTTCCGGGAAATGCAGTTGCGGTTTTGCGATCGAGCAGCCCGGCTGCAGCCAGTGCGCCGGGCGCAGCACATATCGCAGCCACATATTTGTCTTCAGCCGCATGACGTTTTAGTAATTGTTGTACGCGGCTGTCGTCGCGCAGATTGCTCGCGCCAGGCTGGCCGCCGGGCAGAACAATCATGTCGAAGGACTGATCCATGACCTGATCGAGCGTGGTGTCGGGAATAATGCGAGTGCCACGAGACGCGATTACGGGTTGTTCATTGAGCCCGGCTGTTGTTACCTCTATGCCAGCGCGTACCAGCAGATCGATAATGGTAACGGCTTCCAGTTCTTCACATCCCTGCGCAAGTGGTACCAGTACACGAGACATGCTGGCCTCTCCTCTCTTTGAATAGTAACTCTGAAACAGGAACGACACTAATGCCGTGTTTTTTCAGATCGGCTAAATGGTCTTTTAGAAATTGTAGGGTACGCGGGTGCGGATGTGCAATGGCAATCGCAAAGCCCCGCTTGTTTGCGATTTCGATCAGACGCTCGAACTGGGTTTTCAGTGCCGCCAGACTGGCATTCGGGTCGAGAAACACATTGCGCGACAAATTCGGAACACCGTGTTCGGTAGCGATTTCTGCGGCCACCGATTCTTTTGTGGTGCGACTGTCGATGAAATATAAAGAAGGCCTTGTTGCGATCGCGCGCATTAACCAGTCCATATATCCGGGGTGCTGGGTTAATAAACTGCCCATGTGATTATTAATGCCTTTGATAAAAGGCACAGAAGCCATGTCCAGCTTGAGCTGTTTTGCAAACTGCGTATGCGTCATGTGCAGGGTCAGTGTTCCCGGCGTTTCCGGACGATTCTCTATGGATTGCAATGGCAGATGCAACATGACTTCCTTGTGTTCTTTATGCGCAAGTTCGGCAAGTTTTCTGGCGAAAGTGGTGCGCGGCAGAATGGAGAGCGTTACCGACGCGGGGAAGTCGATCACTTCCTTGCCGCGCTCGAAATTATTGCCAATATCATCAATGATGATACTGGCAAACTTTTCGGCGAAGGCTGGCTGCTGAGCAAGGCCCAGCAGCAGAAAAATCAGCGCGCAGCGCGTCCTGTGCATGCGCGATTAAGACTCAGGATTTCTCACCCAGAACGTTCAGGCCTTTGAGTAAGGTCAGTGCTTCGTGCAGCTGATAATCTTCGGTGGTCAGCTTTTCGATATCTTTTGCATTTTCTGCCTGAGACTTTTCAGACTTTTTAATTTGAGCTTCTGTCTTAGTTGGATTGCTCAGATGGCGACTCAGATCGGCTTCAGTGAAACCAAAACCGCTGTCATCTTTGGCTTTGCTCAGTTTCAGACGGTCGAGCGGGATATCTGGAGTAATGCCTTCGTTCTGGATCGAACGCCCAGAAGGCGTGAAGTAGCGTGCGGTGGTGATTTTAACCGCACCACCGTTGCGAAGCTCCTGAATGGTTTGCACCGAGCCTTTGCCGAAGGATTTGCTGCCCATCAATATGGCGCGGTGATGATCCTGTAAGGCGCCCGCGACAATTTCTGACGCCGAAGCAGAACCGCCATTGATCAGAACCACGATAGGTGCTTTGTTCAGGATATCGCCGGGGTGGGCATCGAATTCGAAATGCGAATTCGCGATGCGACCTTCGGTGTACACCAGCTTGCCGGACTGGATGAAAGCATCGGCAACATCGGCCGCGGCATTGAGAACACCGCCCGGATTGTTGCGCAGATCAAGCACCAGGCCTTTCAGAGGGCCCTTGTTTTCTTTTATCAGTTTTTTGATCGCAGCAACCATATCGGTTCCTGTCTTGGACTGGAAGTTAGTGATGCGGACATAACCATAGCCAGGATCGAGCATGCGGCTCTTGATACTTTTTACATTGATGATGGCGCGAGTCACGACGAAGGTCATCGGTTTGTCCTTGCCTTCGCGAACCACGGTAAGCTTGATGGTGGAACCGGGCGCGCCGCGCATCTGTTTCACCGCCTGATTCAGGGTCATGCCTTTAACCGGCTTTTCATTGAGACGGATGATCAGGTCACCGGCCTCGATGCCAGCACGATAGGCAGGAGTATCATCGATGGGCGATATGACTTTCACAAAACCATCCTGCATACCGACCTGAATGCCCAGTCCGCCGAACTTGCCCGTGGTGCTTATGCGCAGCTCCTGATATTCCTCGGGATCCAGATAAGCAGAATGCGGGTCGAGGCCAGAAATCATGCCGCGTATTGCGTTCTCGATCAGAGTTTTATCCTTGACCGGTTCGACATAGTCCGATTTGATACGGGCAAATACGTCTGAAAAATTACGCAGCTCATCTAGAGGCAAGCCGTTGATTTCTTGTGGTTTATTTGCGAACACATTGCCTGCTACCGACGCGCCGATACCAATTAATATGCCAAAGACCAATACTAATGTGGTCTTGAGTTGCTTGCTCATGAAGATTTGCTCCAGGCCGGATGGTTAAATAATTATCTCTGGGAGTTTAGACCAGAATGAAAGGTTTGAATGCATTGCTGAATGATACACCTTAGAAATGCTTCTCGTCAGGAGTTCCCACAATTTAGCCATGATTGGCCAGTCGCGCAACCTTACTGGTGCACCAGTTACTCGGGTTGACCGGTTTACCGTGTGAGCGGATTTCAAAATAGAGTGCGGGCCTGGGCTGGCCACCGCTATCGCCACTGGTGGCGATTACATCACCGGCGTTTACCCAGTCACCCGCCTGTTTCAGCAGGGTTTCATTATGGCCATAGAGGCTCATATAGCCATCACCATGGTCGATGATGGTGATGAAACCAAAGCCCTGTAACCAGTCAGAAAAGGCTACTCGGCCATGGCTGAT
>CAYRNH010000237.1:0-3597 GCA_964425515.1 uncultured Thiotrichaceae bacterium
TGCAAACTTGGCAGAGGCAGTGACCTGGTAATCACTTACCTGGAAGAAATGCCGCAGGTAGTAAAAGAATGTGGCGAAGATGTAATCTCCGACTGCCTGACAGCAGCGATGAAATTATCGTCCATGACCTCGGGCGAAGTGATTTCGTTATTATTTAGCAGCCTGCCATCTGTGGCGCGCAATCTCGGTGATGCCGAGCTATTACGCGGCTATCTCACTTTCATTCATCAACTGGCTTCTACCGCCGCGCGCGGCTTGCGCCCGATGCTCAACCACATGGATGAGTTGTTATCCAAGTTAACTCTGAGCGGCCTGCGTCGCTGGGCCCAGTTTGGCGCACAGGCATATCGCCGAGATTTCAACAATCTCACCGCTTATTTCAATCTGGAATCTGCCGACTCCAGGGCAATGCTACAAAAAGAACGCCGCGGCGTTTTGTTTATCAAAGTGCAACGCAAACTCAATTTTTATCTGCGCGCATTATGGGGACGCAATTTTTTCCTGCGCCCCAGTGGCGCTGACTACACCGATTTCAGGCCCTACATTGAACATCGGATACTGCACATGCCCGATGCTGTTGATGATATCGATGGTATTCCCGGACTGGAACTGTACCGTGCAACAGCTGCGCACATGGCCGCACACATGTGTTATTCCAGCGCACCGATATCCGCCGAGCAACTAAGTCCGGCGCAAATGTTTTTCATAGGACTGGTCGAAGATGCACGCGTCGAATACAAGGCGGTCAAAGATTTCCCGGGGCTGAAAAAACTCTGGCATTCCCTGCTAGTACTTAAACCCGAAGACGCAGCCGAGCACCCAAGTCTGCCAATGCTCGAACATGTAGCACTGATGCTACTGGATAACACGGTTCAATCAGAAGACGCAGAACTGAATACGTTCGCTGCCAGCTTCCACGACAACATCGCAGAAAAACAGGATGACAATCAATTTTCCTGGCATCTGGGTATGGATTTATTCAATATATTCGCTACACGTAAAGCAGTACCCAGCCTTCGCATATTAGAGCGTATCCGTATTCCTTACCGCGATGACAACCGCTATGTCTGGGAATTCGAAGAGTTTAACTGGGACACAGGCACCGAATATATACCCGCGAGCATGCGTCAGGTACGCAAAACCGTTAGCCTGATGGAAATGATCAACGAGATCGACTGCGAACTTGCAGGCGATGATGCCCAGGAAATCTGGACCTGCGCGACCGAACTCTATCCTTATGAAGACGACCTTGAAAACACCAAAAGCTTCAATGAAATGTGGGGCAAGGAACCAGTCTCCGATCCGTACCATTATCAGGAATGGGATTACCAGATACAACTGCATCGTCCAGACTGGGCAACCGTGTATGAACGTCGTCAGAAAAAAGGTGATCCGGACGATATCAATGAAATCCTGACACAGTACAAACCAATTGCGCACCGCATAAAACAGATCATTGATTTGTTAACCCCTGAAGGGGTGCAGCGCGTACGCAACATGGAAGATGGCGATGAAATCGATATCAATGCTGCGGTCGACGCTATGATTTCGATCCGCATGGGCGAGCAACCTAACCCACGCATTACCATGCGCAACGTCATCAAGAGCCGTGATCTCGCTGTTGTGGTATTGATGGATCTATCAGAATCGACTAACGAAGCCATGGCAGGCTCAGATAAAACCGTACTCGAACTCACGCGTGAAGCCGCGACCCTGGTCGCGACTGCAATCAACGGTATCGGTGATCCGTTTGCGCTGCACGGCTTTGCATCAGACGGTCGCCACGATGTGCAATACTATCGTTTCAAAGATTTTAGCCAGCACTTTGACGATGAAGCAAAATCGCGTCTTGCTGGCATGAAAGGCGGCTTATCAACCCGCATGGGCGCAGCCTTACGTCATGCAGGTCATCAGCTATTAAAGCAGCCAGAACGACGCAAACTTATCCTGCTGGTCACCGATGGTGAGCCGGCCGATATCGACGAACGCGATCCACAGCATCTACGCCACGACACCAAAAAAGCAGTGGAAGAACTGTACAGTACGGGAGTATTGACCTATTGCCTGACGCTGGACCCCAATGCTGATGCTTACGTAAAACGCATCTTTGGTGAAAATAATTACACCATCATCGATAACGTGGATCGCCTGCCTGAAAAACTGCCGACACTGTTTGCCTCACTCACATCTTAAATGATAGTTGGCGGTATAATTTTGTTTTGTTAGCTTTTTCTGTCATCTGCAAACTGATGACTGCCAACCTTACTATTGCAGGTTGAGTATTTTCGCGCCTTTCGCCGGCAGTTCCTGATCTCGATAACGTTGGTCCAGCACCTCTAGCGCCTGCCTGAATTCTGCAATCAGCCGCAGCTGGACATCATTGCTCCTGCGCTGATAAAACACAATTTCACATGGCATCGCATCGGTGAGCGCAGCACGATCATGCGAATGCGGGAACTGCCAGGCGATCAAAATCAGGCGCCCACCCTGATCGTTTGAAACTGCGTAGGATAAGCTATCAACAAAAATAATCTCGTTTTCATCCATCACCGCCAGATATTGCATATTACGAACAGGAACAAAAACATGGTCCACCGAACTCCTGCTCAACAATGATCTGTAGAGATTGTAGATGGATGCGGGCACCGACCAGGCTTTTCTTTCAACCTCCATCGGCAGGAAAAACGTTTCTGTCACAGTAGACATGCGATAAACTCTGCTCAGAAGATTAGCAACATTGCCTATAATAGCACTATGTGACGAACATCAATAAAGTGTAGTGAGAACAGGCACTCTTACAGGGAGTTCGTCGGATCCACCTTACAACAAAACCCGTCATCATCAGGAGGATGATCATGGCCTCAAAGTCTGATAAGCCAAACGAAGAACTAGAATCGCTAATACGCCATGAAGAAGTGCGTATGCTGTATGAGAACATGCCGTTTTCAACTTTAGCAATCTCCATTTCAAGTATTACGCTCTTTTTCGCCCTTTATAACCATGTCGAATCAACTAACCTGCTTACTGTATGGATAACCGTCACACTCTTCTGGGTTGTAGTCAGAGGCTGGGATACATTTCGATATAGCCATGCAGATGACTCATCACAAAAAAACCCTGTCTGGGGACAACGTTTTCTGATCGGGTCATCATTCGCTGGACTTTGGTGGGGACTTCTATCCTGGCTAGGGCACTCAGATGATGGCGCTTATCAAGCACTTATTGTGGTTGCTATCATCGGCGTCGCTGGCGGCGCATTATCAACCTTATCTTACCGATGGAAAACCATTGCTTATTTTCTTATCCCCATATTAGGACTACTAGAACTCCGATTATTGTTTGAAAGTGATGATTTTTTAAGAACTGTTTCATTTCTACTGCTGATATTCATTATGTTTATGCTTTCGGTTTCACGCAGAATTTATAACAACACCAACCAGAATATCCGTCTGCGTATGGAAGCTGACTTCCGTGAACGCGCCCTGATTGAAGCGAAAGAAGAAGCCGAGCGCGCTAATCTTGCAAAATCTAATTTTCTATCAAGAATGTCGCACGATTTACGTACTCCGCTAAACGCCATTCTCGGGTTTTCTCAAC
>CAYRNH010000238.1:0-1911 GCA_964425515.1 uncultured Thiotrichaceae bacterium
TGTTGTGCCCGCGACTCTTTTGATTACGGCGACATTGATAATCACGCGGTTGTTGCGCCGTGTCAGGTTGTAGGTTTTGGCAATCTCAGGCTGCAGAGTATCGCTACGAAAAGCAGTGTAGTGAATTGTAAAGTCACCAAATTGCTTGGAGCTTTCGGCGTAAGCGTGCAAACTGATAGTGAGTGCTGCGAATAAGCTGAGGCAGCTTAGAATTCTTTTTATATACAGGCGCATAACGGGTTCCTCTGTACGGCTGGTGACATTGGTTTTATTAGTATTGCCTAACTAGACGCCTAGATTAACACCATTTAACTGATTGGGTATAGGCGGCCGGCTAGCCGTTTAGCCGACTCAGCAGAGCATCACCCAGACAGGCCTTGCGCCACCCCTTGAGCACATTGAGTTCGCGCTGGCCGGCAATCAGTTTCTCCAGCTCTTTGCGCGAGCACAGCATGCTGGGCGCGATGCCCAGTGTGCCTGCCTGCTGGTTGACAAAATCCTGTAGCTGCTTGAGTAATGTTTTATAGGCGGCATCGGGTTTTTTCGTCGGGTTTTCTGGCCAGGTCTCGGCCGGGGCGCTGGATCCAGTCTGAATCGCGCGGTACAGCTCTGCACTGTGGTTCTGAATGATGTCCCGTGGCAGACGCATGCCCGCCAGTGCCTGCTCACTGTCCGGCGGTGATGTCGCCAGTTCAATGATGGGTTCATCGCGCAACACTTTGCGTCGAGTCAGGTTTTTTTCGATCGCGAGCTGCTCGCGCCAGCGGGCAATCTGATCGACAATGGCCAGTTGCTGGCCACTGAGCCTCTGGGTGCCGCGAACACGTTTCCAGCAGGTATCAAAATCGGGCTCGAAGCGTTCGGCACCGGTGCTCAGTGCGGCGCAATCCTGTAAAAACCATTCGGTTCTATTTTTGCTGTCGAGTTCAGCCAGCAGCATGTCGTAAAGCTCTATCAGATAGCGCACATCATCGGCCGCGTATTCAAGCTGTTTTACGCTCAAAGGGCGTTGCAGCCAGTTGGTCCGGGTCTGAGATTTATCCAGCACATGACCGAGTTTCTGTTCAATCAGATTGGCATAACCGATCTGATCGGCTTCACCCAGAAAGGCAGCTGCGATCTGGGTATCGAGTACCGGCACGGGCAGGGCGCCGAGATACTGGTACAGCACTTCCATGTCCTGACCGCAGGAATGAAAAATTTTACCGATGGCCGGATTGAGCAGCAGATCTGCCAGCTGTTCGCGGGCATCGAAAGCGAGTACATCGATACAGGCGGTGTCTTCACCAGCTGCAATTTGCACCAGAGCAAGCTCGGCGTAATAGGTGGTTTCGCGAAAAAATTCGGTATCGACCGCGATCAGTGTTTGATCTGCAATGCTCTGACAAAAACTGTCCAGTTGTGAATGGCTTTCAACCAGTATGTCCGACATCAGGCTTTGGGCGCCAGTAATTCGATAGCATAACCGTCGGGATCTTCGACAAAAGCGATAATCGTGGTGCCAGCATTCATTGGTCCTGCTTCACGAATGATTTTCCCACCCGCATTGCGAATTTTATCTGTGGCCTGATACACATCATCCACTTCGATGGCGAGATGGCCGAAACCCTGACCCAGATCGTAGTGATCCGTATCCCAGTTATAAGTGAGTTCGATCACACTGTTGTTTTCTTCATCGCCATAACCGACAAACGCAAGACTGAACTTGCCATCGGGATAATCTTTCTGGCGTAGCAATTTCATGCCGAGGACTTCAGTGTAAAACTGAATCGACTTTTCCAGGTTACCGACCCGGATCATGGTATGAAGTAGTCTCATAGTTAAAGCCTTGCTGTGCGTGTGCTGAGATGTACTATGTTACCTTGTGTCCGTGGGCGTGGCGAGCCGGCAACAGATAAATCTGAGTTTTTT
>CAYRNH010000238.1:2011-3524 GCA_964425515.1 uncultured Thiotrichaceae bacterium
TGTTCTTCGAATCTGTCGATATAGCCATCAGCCCAGGCCAGTTGCCAGAGTTGCTCGACCAGCTGGATTTTCTGATCCTGGCTATAGTGTTCGTTGATTACTGATGTGAACTGATAATAATCCGCAGCATCACGATTTTCCTTGCTGGCTTCTACCAGTGTGTTTTCTATCTCTGCATCATCAAGTTTGAAATGTGTTGCCAGAATTTCACGCAACCGGGTTTTTTCCTGTTCGCTGGCATCGAGATCAGCGCGCATCATTTCTATCAGCAGGGCAGTGGTTGCAAGTTTTAGCCGTTGTTCAATATCGGCCTCTGTTTCAACAGGTTGAAAATGTTTTTCAAAAAACCGTTTGATTCGCAATATCATGTTTTTTCTCTTTCAGCCATAAGTTGTTTGAAGGCAGCGGAGTCAAAGCCGGTATATTTTTTTCCATCAATAATCAGAATAGGAATAGCGCCACCGTTGTAACGATTGTATAAGCGGGCACCTTCAGCAGAGGTTTCGATATCGTATTCGCAGTAGCGCACTTTGTTGGCATTAAAATATCGACGCGCCTGTTTGCAAAATGTACACCAGGATGCGCCAAGCATGACCACATCGGGTTTTGTTTTCAGGACAGCCGCATTGCATTCGATAGTGGGCACGGCGCTTTGATAGCTGGCGAAAATCATGACCGCGATCAGACCTGCAAACACGAACAATCCGTTCATTTTGCGGCGAGCGGGATGATTATTAGGGGCTTGATCAGTCATAAGTGTCTTGCGGTGAGTTGCCAAGCTTAGCGGGTAACAGGGCCATAGTCTCTACCCCCTTGGGTCAGGCTGTCATCAGCCTGTCCTTTCAAAACAGAGACCCACGATAATCAGCAAGGTTCAGGCACATCGGACGGTCGGTTGCTCGCTATTGCGCCAGCAGCTGGTAGCTGTGCAACTGGCTGATGTAGCGTGCTCGATAATACATCACCAGGCTGATGCCGTTTGACTGTATATCGACGATTTTCCATAGATGCTGGATCCGCTGCATGCGAAAACTGAGCGTTACCGGTTGTCGTTGCCGGAAAGACACATGTACTGCGACAGTGGCATGATCAGGTTGAATGTATCGTGTTTTGTCTATTTGTATCAGGTAACTATCCGGGTCGAAGCTGCCAAGATGTTCACTCAGCATGCTGAGGAAATCTGTTCTCAGCCTCGCTGCAAAAGCCGTTTTATCATTTGCTGTCATATACCGAGCGTAAGGCCCGGCAATCCAGTGCGTCATTTGCTGGAAGGAAAAACGCGGCATGATTTCCTGCTCGATAAAATGCCTGAGCGCGAATGCATTGTGGCGAGGCTGTGTTTTGTGAAACGCGCTGATCTTGTCGAGTGTGGTTTGCAAACTGCCAGCGGGATCTTTCGCCTCGGCGAATACGTTTTGGGCGAAAATGAGCAGCAGAGCGATAGCGAGCGCTGATATATAGGTTTTCATCAATTAAGGAGTATATCTGTTTTAACAGCGCTTCAGGTGTTCAG
>CAYRNH010000239.1:0-3520 GCA_964425515.1 uncultured Thiotrichaceae bacterium
ACGCTGGTAGAACTCATGGTGGTGGTGGCGATCATTGGTATTATTAGCGCAATCGCTTATCCCAGTTATGACAAGTACATGAAAAGGTCCCGTCGCTCGGATGCCAAGGTGGCGTTGACCAAGATTGTGGATCTGGAAGAACGGTTTTACTTGCAGTACAACACATATACGACAGATCTCACTTCTGCACCTTCTTCAGGAGGCCTGGGTATGTCATCGACGAATTCAGACGAGGGCTACTACGGTTTGGCTGTAACTTCTGGCGGGCTTGTGACCGGGTACAAAGTAACAGCGACAGCGGTGCCTGGTAAGCAGCAGGCAGGTGATACTGGTTGCACGGTGTTGACACTGGATTCAACCGGGGTAAAAACACCGGCCGCCTGCTGGTAGCGTTATAAGTTTGAAACTAAAACCAGAGGCCCGGTGCGGGCCTCTGGTTTTTTTCGTGTTTAGTTTCTGAGTGCTTTGGGTAATTGAAAGTGTACCGACTCGGTATTGCCACTGTCCATGTGGATAGCGGCGCTGTATTTTTGCTCCAGCGAATGCATAACAGAGCGCACCAGCAGTTCGGGTGCTGAGGCGCCAGCAGTAACACCCACTGACGCAACCCCTTGCATCCATTCATCACGAATGTCTTCTGCGCCATCGATCAAATAAGCACTGACCCCCTGTTTTTCGGCAAGCTCGCGCAAGCGGTTAGAGTTCGAGCTGTTGGCGGAACCGATCACCAGAACCACATCCACTTTTTTTGCCAGCTTGCGCACCGCATCCTGGCGATTTTGCGTGGCGTAGCAAATATCATCCTTGCGCGGGCCTTTGATATCAGGAAAACGTGCTTTCAGAGTATCAATAATATCCAGCGTATCATCCACCGATAAAGTGGTCTGGGTGACATAAGCAAGTTTGCTGGCATCTCGTATCTGGATGCTGTTGGCGTCCTGCAGGGTTTCGATCAGAAAGATATTGCCAGTAGAGTCGGCGTCGTACTGGCCAAGCGTGCCTTCCACTTCGGGATGACCGGCGTGGCCAATCAGGATGACATCATCACCGTCTTTGGCATGGCGCGCGACTTCAAGATGCACCTTGGTCACCAGCGGACAGGTGGCATCAAATACCTGTAGCGTACGTCCTTCGGCTTCCGCGCGTACGTTTTGTGAAACGCCGTGTGCGCTGAATATCACTGTGGCATTGTCCGGAACTTCGCTCAGTTCTTCGACAAACACTGCACCTTTATTGATTAGATCATTGACCACATAGCGGTTGTGCACCACTTCGTGGCGCACATAAACCGGCGCGCCGAAAATCTCCAGCGCGCGCTCGACAATTTCAATAGCACGGTCAACTCCTGCACAAAAACCACGTGGGTTGGCCAGATATATGTCCATGCTCATGAGTCCTGATAGACCTGTGAGTGCGTATTGTCCACGCCAAGAATCTGTACGCTGAATACCAGTTCGTAGCCAGCGAGCGGATGATTGAAATCGACATCGGCAACCTCATCGTGTATCGCCATCACGGTGCCCGGAATGTCGTCACCTTCAGGGGTGCCAAACATATAAGTCATACCGACTTCAGCTTTGATATCTTCAGGGAAATCAGACAATGGCATAGGATGAATATTATCTTCGTCGCGAACGCCAAAGCCTTGTTCAGGTGTTAAAGTCAGAGTCTGGGTGTCGCCTTCTTGTAAACCAAAGATCGCCAGCTCCATGCCTTCGGTCAGGTCGCCATGACTCATTCTGACTTCCATCGGATCTTCATCGAAACTGCTTTCGATCTCGGTTCCATTGGTAAGCGTGATACTGTAATGCATCAGCACCATACTGTGCATGTTGATTTCATCAGCCATGAGTTTTGCGTTCCAGTAACATATCTAAAATCAGCAGGCCGGCGCCAAGCGTAATCGCAGAGTCAGCAAGATTGAATGCGGGCCAGTGATGGTTTTTGTAATAAACATCGATAAAGTCGATGACATGACCATAGATAACGCGATCAATCAGATTGCCAATCGCGCCGCCCAGTATGAAGGCAAGGCCGGCAGCAAGGACGCGTTTGTTGTGATCAAGTTTTTTCAACCAGACCAACAGCACTATGCTGATGACAATCGACAGCGCGGTAAAAGCCCAGCGTTGCCAGCCACCAGCATTGCTGAGAAAACTGAAAGCCGCGCCTTCGTTATATACCAGGGTAAAATTGAAACCCGGAAAAATCGCAACAGAATGATGAAGCGCCAGTTGCGCATTCACTATCTGCTTGCTGATCTGATCGAGTACCACAGCCAGCACACTGATCCAGAGCCATTTCAACATGTTTATGCAAAGCGGCGTTGCTCGCCGCTCCCTGCAACATTTTCGACGCAGCGTCCGCATAATTCAGGATGCTCGCTATTTTTGCCAACATCAGCGCGGTGGTGCCAGCAACGAATACATTTGGTGTTTGTCGAGGCGCGCGCATAGATACCCAGGGTTTCGCCGCTATCAAGTTTGGTCATGACTGCATCATCGTTGTTCGCATCGGGTGCCTGGGTATCGGCTTCCGATGTGATCAGTACAAAGCGTAGTTCGTCATCCAGTTTGTTCAGGTCGGCCTGCAAACTGCCGTTACAGAACAGGGTGACTTCTGCATCGAGCGAAGAGCCGATCTGATTGCTACCGCGCAGTGTTTCCAGCTGCTTGCTCACTGCGCTGCGTGTTTCCAGAATGCGCAGCCAGGAATCCATGCTAAGCGTGTCATTGTTATCGAGTTCGAATAAATCACCGTACCAGGTTTCGAGCAGAACCGAGTCGCCATGTTTGCCCGGAATCTGTTGCCAGATTTCTTCAGCAGTGAAACTCAAAATCGGCGCCATCCAGCGACACATCGCTTCGACGATGTGATACAGCGCAGTTTGCGCAGAACGGCGTGCAACACTGTTGGTTTGCGTGGTGTACTGCCGGTCTTTGATAATATCGAGATAAAAACTGCCCATGTCGACCGAGCAGAAGTTGTGCAGTTGCTGGTATATTGCGTGGAAATTATAGGTGCGGTAAGCCTCGATAATTTCGCTTTGCAGTTGCGCGCTTCGTGCCACCGCCCAGCGATCCAGCGAGAGCATATCTTCGGAATTGAGCATGTCCTGTGCAGGATCAAACCCATTTAAATTGGCCAGTAGGAAACGTGCAGTATTGCGGATGCGGCGATAGGAGTCTGCAGCGCGTTTCAGGATTTCATCTGACACGGTCATTTCTGCGCTGTAATCACTGCTCGCGACCCAGAGACGAAGAATGTCCGCACCCAGTGAATTAACTACTTTCTGCGGTGCCAGCACATTGCCGAGTGACTTCGACATTTTGTGGCCGTTGGCATCCACAGTGAAGCCATGCGTTAATACCGATTTGTACGGTGCAACATTATTCATCGCTACCGAGGTCAACAAGGAAGATTGAAACCAGCCGCGGTGCTGATCAGAACCTTCGAGATACAGGTCGGCAGGAAACGTGACTTTATCGCGTTGACCAAGGACGCAGGCGTGGGTCACGCC
>CAYRNH010000240.1:0-3496 GCA_964425515.1 uncultured Thiotrichaceae bacterium
TGGCGATGAGCAAAGGCGCACCCGAAACCATATTCACAATATGCACGCTCAGCGATGATAAACACAAACAATGGCAAAGCCAGGTCATTGAACTTGCCGAGACAGGACATAAAGTGATTGCCTGTGCGCAGCGCAGACTTTCCGAATCAGCCTGGTCAGGCGACGAGCCGGATCGTGAATTTATATTTGCCGGTTTGCTCGCGTTTGAAGATCCGGTGCGCGAAGGTGTTGCCGATGCCATCCAGAACTGCAAACAGGGCGGTATTCAGACCATCATGGTCACTGGCGATCACCCCGCCACCGCTGCCGCGGTGGCGCGTGAAATCGGCCTGGGCAATGGCAGTCCAAATGTTATCGAAGGCGATCAACTGGATACATTGATAGCAAACAACCCTGCAGAGCTGTATAAGGTTGATGTCATCGCGCGCGCGATACCGTCACAAAAACTCAGCCTGGTACACAGCATGCAATCACTGGGTGAAGTCGTCGCGGTCACGGGTGATGGCGTCAACGATGTACCTGCACTACAGGCCGCAGACGTCGGCCTGGCCATGGGTGAACGCGGCACCCGCAGCGCGCGTGAAGTCGCTGCCATCGTATTGCTGGACGATAATTTTCGCACCATCGTTCGCGCGATTGCCGAAGGCCGCCAGCTGTTTCGAAATTTAAAACTGAGCTTCGCCTATTTATTGATGATTCACATTCCGCTGGTACTGACCGCAGCCCTGATACCCTTAGCGGGTTATCCATTGCTCTACCTGCCTATTCATATTATCTGGCTGGAACTGATCATTCACCCCACCGCTTTACTGGTGTTTCAGGAACTGCCCGCGAGCGATCAACTAACATCGCTGAAAAAAACAAAACGCCTGCGATTTTTCAGCGGGCGAGAATGGCTGGTGATTGCCAGTGTCGGCCTGCTGGCAACTTTTATGATAGCCGGAGGCTATAAACGCAGTTTTGGTACGATCCAGGATGTTGAACATGCGCGTGCGATGAGCATGCTCACACTCGCCTTCGCCAGCGCTATGATCACTGTTGTACTGAGTGGATTTTCCAGCCGTGTCGCGCATGTCGTTGTCGGCGCCACGATTACACTGAGCCTGCTGCTTGTGCAAATACCAGTGACGGCCAGGCTACTACATCTCGCACCGCTACACATTGATGACCTGATGATCAGCGCAGCTGCTGCCATCTGTCTTGCGCTAGTTGCGGCTGCAGGTCGTTTTGGTCGCCATGGCTAAGCGAACACTGAAATCCAGATATTCAGACTATAAAAAGGCTGCGGCCTTTATGGCTAAGGTGATAGCGCGGGTATCACTAGCGACTTGCCAAACCCAAGCGTTATAAACGCGCCTTTTTTCAGACCGGCGGCTGCGCTTTCTTTCGCTAATAATGTAATGGGCTCATCGATGCTTTCCGAGGTGAGCTGGAAAGTACCAAAATGAATTCCAATCGACTGTCGTGAATGCAGGTCCCGATGCGCCTGCACCGCCTGTTTCGGATCCAGATGCGCAAAGCTCATAAAATCGCGCGGCGCATATCCGCCCACCGGCAGCAAGGCCAGATCCATAGCCCCGAATTTTTCGAAGGTTTGTTTGTAATGATCGGCATAACCGCTGTCGCCACCAAAATATATTTTGCGCTTGCCAATCTCCAGCACAAAACCGCCCCACAATGTCGAGTTGCGATCCCACAGCGTGCGCCCGGAAAAATGCTGCACCGGAACAAACGACAGAAAAAAATCCTTGCCAACTTCAACACGCTGCCACCAGTCGAGCTCGGTGACATTGTGCATTGAATCGAGCCGCTCACCCACGCCGAGACCGAGGTAAATTTTCGGATGATCACGCGCCACCAGTCGCTCGACCGTCGGCAGATCCAGATGATCGTAATGATCGTGGCTGATAATAATCACATCAATCTTTGGCAGGTCATCAAAACGAATACCAGGATTCCTGACGCGCTTAGGTCCGAGAAATGAAACCGGACTACAGCGCTCGGAATAGATCGGATCGGTAATGATGTTGTAACCACCGGTCTGAATCAGCACCGTGGAATGATTGATAAACGTAGCGCGAATCTCACTTCCCGAAACCCGGCCAGGCGGTCTAGGGCCATAAGGACTATCGACCCAGTCCGGCCACTTCGCATAGTCCGTGTGCATCCGCATTTTCAGGAACGACCAGAACGATCGACTAAGCTCAGAACCGTTCCTGAACTCGCCATCCTTGAAGTGAGGCGATCGTGCACGCTGATCGGTATAGGTGGACGCACATCCAGCCAGAACTCCCAACAAAGATGCGACCATTACAAATTTCATCCACCGAGCACCAGTGATATATTTCATTGAATGACAGCGTTCAGATCTCAACTCGATCACGGCCATTGTTCTTGGCCTGGTACATCACTCGATCGGCGCGTTCGATCAGATCGTCCTGTGATTCGCCTTCGGTCATCTGGGCAATACCAATCGAAATCGTTACCTGCGGTAGTGTATTACCCAGGCTATCAACAATCTGCGCCTGACGAACCGACGTGCATATCCGATCCGCAACGATTCTCGCGCCCGCGAGATCGGTCATCGGCAACACTATAATAAACTCTTCGCCACCAAAACGAACGAGCAGATCTGTGGGTCTGACATTGATAGTCATTTTCTGGGCAACCGCTCTTATTACCTGATCACCTGCAAGATGACCAAAGTGATCATTCACCTGTTTGAAATGATCTATATCGAGCATCAGCAGTGACAGCGCCTCGTTATTCATCTGGCTACGCCTCATCTGGCGGTCCAGAATATCCTGCATCCAGCGCCGATTATGCAGACCTGTGAGTTCATCAATAACCGATGTCCGCCTGTATTCGTGCTGGCGTGTAACACCGTCGGAAATCGTGGCATTACTGCCGCGCATTCTGCGCGACAGCAGAATAATCAGATTGCGCGCAAAATTGTGCGAAGCATTAATCAGTGACCAGAATATATCCTCGCGCAGCACCAGCAGCCGACAGGGCTCATCCGCAACAACAAACGCCGAGGCCCCCTTACCATCTAACAATGCCAGCTCGCCTACACTCTCGCCAACACCCAGTTTAGATATCGCCTCAGAAGTCGGACTACCGAGATGAACACGAACCGCTCCCGAAAGAATCAGGTAGCATTCCGTATGTTTATCACCTTCAGTAATCAGAATCTCGTCTTTGGCAATCTCAGTGATCGGGCATCTCTCTAACAGGCTGAAATGGTTTTCGATGGCAACGCCATCAAACATAATAATCCGACCAAGGTCCTGCAGACGGACTTTCTCAGGTTGAGGAATATCTGTTTGCTGGCGATTACTCATTATCAATTTACCCTGGCCTGAAGGAGTGGGTCGGATTAGACTGGTGTCGTTTGATATTAGCAGCGATACATATTTGAAACAAATGATCTCAAAGAAGTGGGTATTATGCGGAGCATCCCTGCTCCTTACCCTTCGGGCCGCGTAAAAGCACA
>CAYRNH010000241.1:0-3460 GCA_964425515.1 uncultured Thiotrichaceae bacterium
TGTTCTCCGTGTCTCTGTGGTTCCGTTTCTGGCTTTTTGTTTTTAACCCTAAAAGCTTTCCTCTGCGATCTCTGCGGTTTCGCTTTTAGGTTTTTGTTTGTGCTCGTGCCATGACCGCATCGATAAATGCCTGCAGTGCCTGTTCCGAGTCCAGTTCGCTGTCTTCGATCACCGGCAGGTCGGGGTAGTGCTGGCAGACCGCGCGCGCGAACAGGCCTCGGCTGGATTCAGTCACACAGATCCCGTCGATGAAAACAGGTGTCGAGTTGAGTCCGCAGCTGGGAGAGCGGCTTTTGAAAACAAAGCCGTGGATATGATCCAGCGCTGGTAAACGTCGCTCGGCGAATTCAATGATCTGCTCGGTCACATCCAGCCCGGGATTGTCTCTTCCGGTCATACGTGGTTGCGCGATGCTGCCTGTGAGCTGTACGGGTGGACGCGGCACGCTCATGCCGGCTTCGACCTCCGGGCATACCGGTATCAGCTCAAATATTCTGCCCAGCGTGTTAACCACTACCGAGCTGGCCCTGCTGGCTGCATTGTAACGCACAGGATCGCCGAGCAGGCACTGGCTGACCCCAATGTGGGGTTTATCATCCATTATTGTCGAATGTCTTAACACTTAATTATTTATGTAATAAATTGTTTTATATATAAAAAACATATTTGACGCCTAATTATGTAAGTTAATACAGCCGCAGTTTGTGTGATATTGCATTGAATTCTCGAATATATCGTCGAATATATTTACACTTTATTTTTCAAAACGGGATAAAATTTTATAACTAAATGATTATTAATAAAAAATAATAGTGGCCTGATAATTGCTAAATAGCTGTAAGTAGCTAGTTATGAACAACAATCTCCGTATAGATACGGAAAAATGCCTTAAACAAGGAGTGAATACAATGTTTAACCACAAACAATTAATCCAGATGGTTGCAGCGCCCGCAATGCTTGGCCTGATTCTGGTCGCGCCTGCCCAGGCGACCACCATTATGGATAACTATATGGGTTCCAATAATCATGGCTATGGCGATGTCATTGGTAACACCTCAATATATGATATCCAGTCGATGAACGTGACGGTGACAGGCTCCGTGCTGAACGTTAGCATCAGCACCAATTTTGCAGGTAATGCTGGTGTTGATTCCAGTCTCGTTGGTAATGGTGGTATCGGTTACGGGGATCTGCTTCTGAGTTCCAGCTGGAATCCGTTTGGCACTGCGCCGTACAAATACGATAACGCCAGCAATGGCACACATTGGACTTATGGCCTTTCGCTGGATAATCGCTGGAGCAACTCAGGTGGTGTTGCCACGCTTTACAGCCTGAACGGCAACAATAGCGATGTCCTGCTGAGCAATGATTTCATCAATTGTGGTAGTAGTTGTTACTACCGCGATGGTCAGGCAATGGCAGTCAACACCTCGGCCGCCGCAGGTATTGTCGATACCGGCCTCTGGTCCGTCGATACGAACAACAACACGGTTAATTTTTCGATCGATCTCGCAGGAACCACCGGCCTGCTGGGTGCTTCTAATATGGGCATTCACTGGGGAATGACCTGCGCGAATGATGTGATTGAAGGCGGTGTTTCCACCGTGCCAGTACCTGCCGCAGCCTGGCTGTTTGGCTCGGGCCTGCTGGGTCTAGTCGGTGTAGCGCGTAGAAAAAAAGTTTCCTGAACTTAACCTCTCCGTAAAACTTAACGGCGCCTGATGGCGCCGTTTTTTTATCCTGGAAAATAAAGGCTGTCTATAAGGGTTATTATGCAATTCATCCAGTAAATTCAAATGAGCACACCAGTTGACGGTTAGAATATCGAGTACTACATGGTACTAATGGACTATCAAGTGCCAATTTGAGGACTCATGATTAAAATCAGGCGCGTCGTTACATTGCTGTTGTTGAGTGTGCTGGGTTTGGCCGGAGCGGCGCAGGCGCAGACGGACAGCTTTACTGCGTCTGGAACATGGACGGCGCCAGCGGGGGTAACCTCTGTCACGGTGGAAGTCTGGGGCGGTGGCGGCGCTGGGGGTGGTAACTCGACAAACCGAGATGGCGGCGGCGGTGGCGGCGGCGGGGCTTATTCGAAGAACACTGCTATCGCAGTTACCCCTGGAAATGTTTACACGGTTACTGTCGGCGCCGGGGGCGCGGGCGTGATCGGCGGTAGCGGTGGAGCGGGCGGGGATTCATGGTTCGAGACGGCCGGCACTATTCTGGCAAAAGGCGGTGCGGGTGGAGACACACCTGTGAGTGGTAACGGCGGGCTGGCGGGCGCAGGGGGCGCTGCCGCTGCAGGTATAGGCACGATCAAATTTTCCGGCGGCGATGGAGGCACCGGACTCAACAACAACACGGGTCAAGGCGGCCCCGGCGGCTCCTCGGCTGGTACAGCCGCAAACGGCACCAGCGGTTCCAATCCCTGGTCAACCGCTACCGCAGGCGCTCCCCCGACGGGCGGCGGTATTGGTGGCGACGGTTCCACCAACGCCGATGGTAACGCGCCAGCTTCTGGCAATGGTGGAGGCGGCGGTGGGTCTGGAGATAAATCTGGCCCCGGGGGGGACAGGGCAGGCGGCAACGGCGCGGACGGTCTGGTGGCCATCACTTATACCCTTCCTTCCGTGATTTCCATCAATTGCGTCGGCACCTGCGTCACAGGTGCAACCAGCGTTTCTTGGTCTGTCACATTCAGTGCAAGCGTCACCGGGGTGAACAGCGGCAATTTTGCGCTCGTCAATTCCGGGCTGGGCGGCGCACCGGCGATTACCGCGGTGAGCGGCAGCGGGACGACGTGGACGGTCACAGCCAGCACTGGAACGGGCCCCGGCACGCTGGGAATGGATATGGTCAATAGCACGGGCCTCAGTACTGGATTATCCAACTTGTCGTTCACCGGTCAGGTTTACTCTGTCAGGTTGCCGGTAAGCGTCACCGCCAGCCCGACGCTTTGCGTCAGTGACCCCACCAATGGTGGCTCTTATGCATGGGGAGGACTTACCAACGTCGGCGCTCAGGATAATGTATACGCAAGCGCGGATGGTTATCACTCGAGTGTTACCGAATATTTAAAATGCACCGGCTACGGATTCAACATCCCGGCCGGCGCTACCATCAACGGTATCACGGTGGGAGTGTGGGACTATTCGGTCAAGACCATGAGCGACCAGTCGATGGTGCTGGTCAAGGCGAATGCTAATCAGACGGGTGCTTCTGGAATCATGGATCTGGCCACGCAGACGCGTTTTTCCGGTACCAATAGCCAGGTGATATATGGAAGTGCCACAAACCTGTGGGGTAACACCTGGACGCCTGCCGACATCAATAGCACGACTTTTGGCGCCGCATTTTCGGCTGTACGCGGACCGTACTATACAACGGATACCGCATATGTGGACTATATGCCGATCACCATCGACTATACATTGCCATCCTTTCCAACGGTGACATC
>CAYRNH010000242.1:0-3431 GCA_964425515.1 uncultured Thiotrichaceae bacterium
CCAAGGATCAGTACGCGTGTCTTGCGGCCAGCCTTGCCTTTCACCGGTTTTGGCGCCAGACGCAAACCATTCACCAGGTTGAGTTCTGCAGAGAGCTGATCGCCGGCCATATAGACACTGCCTTCGACTTCGGCGAACACGATTTGCAGTGCGCCTTCACCGCAGGCGATGACCAGCGGAGCAGTTGAAAGTACAGTGCCGGGTGTGGCGTTGTGTGTTGGCACAGTGACGGCGCAGGATTCCCAGATGGTAATTTTGCGCTGGCCACGATAGGTGAATGCGCCCGGATAAGGCAGGGTGACTGCACGTACCAGATTGTTGATCACGGTGGCCGGGAGATTCCAGTCAATCGCACCGTCTTCAGCTGTGCGTTTGCCAACGTAAGTGGCTTCAGCATGATTTTGCGCACTGCGAGGGGCGCTGCCATTTTTAAGCTGTGGCAGATATTCGTCCAGCATTTGCGTTGCCGTTGCCGTGCTTTTTTGATTCAGTGTAAGCGCGGTATCCTTAGGATCGATTGCGATTGTCTGCTGACAAACAATATCACCATCATCGGCATTGGCGGTCATGTAATGCAGAGTCACGCCAGTTTCGGTTTCACCGTTGACCAGTACCCAGTTGATCGGTGCACGGCCGCGGTATTTTGGTAACAAAGAACCGTGAAGATTGAGTGCGCCGGCTTTCGGGATGTCCAGTATTTCCTTGCACAGCATGTCGCGATAATAAAAAGAAAACAGAATATCGGGTGCCAGCGATTTAATTTTGTTTATCCAGATTGGATGGTTGACATCATCCGGGGCGTATACCGGGATTTCATGTCGCGCTGCAAGCTTGGCAACAGAATCGAACCAGATGGTTTCATTGCTTGAATCGGGATAAGTAAATACGGCCTGGATGTCATAGCCGCTGCGCAATAACGCTTCAATTCCGGCACAGCCCATGTTGTGATAGGCGAAAACAACTGTTTTCATGTTGGCTCCTGTTGCACTGATTTTTTGGTTTTAAGTGAAGTAACTTGCGCATCAGGTTTTTTACCTGATACAACATCTTTTATAAAATAACGCGGTCGCGCGCGCACATCATTGTAAATTCTGCCTATGTACTCGCCCAGTAAGCCCATCGCCAGAAGTTGTACGCCAAGAAAAATAAACAGAATGGCGAATACAGTGAACACACCTTCCGCGGCCCAGTGCGCACCGTAAAACAGTCGCAGTCCGATCAGTAAGGTGCTGAGCAGAAAGCCTAGTATGCCGAGGCCGCTGCCCAGTATACTGAGAAAACGTAATGGCGCTGTAGTCATGCTGGTCAACAGATCGAACTGAAGGTTGATCAGCTTCAGGAAACTATATTTGGATTCGCCCTGCGCGCGTTCGGCATGCGCGACCATGACTTCATCGGTTTTATTCGCAAACGAATTAGCGAGCACTGGAATAAACGTGCTGCGTTCGTGACACTGCAGCATGGCATCGATGATCGAGCGATGGTAGGCGCGCAGCATGCAGCCGTAGTCACTCATCATAACGCCGGTGGCTTTTTGTACGCCCTTGTTCACCAGTCGTGATGACAGGCGACGAAACATGGAATCCTGCCGGTTCATGCGCACGCTGCCGACCACATCGCAGCCTTGCTCGATCGGAACCAGAAGCTTGGGAATTTCTTCCGGCGGATTTTGTAAATCGGCATCCAGAGTGACGACCACTTCACCGCGCGATTGCGCAAAGCCCGCCATTACCGCAGCGTGCTGACCAAAATTTCGGTTGAGCAGTACGCCAATAATAGAACCATCGTTTTTTTCCGCAGCATCGCTGATCATCTGCGCGGACGCATCCTGACTGCCGTCATTGACCAGAATGATTTCAAACGGTTTGCCGATCTCCTGGCACACGGCCAGGCAACGCCGGATCAGTTCCGGAAGATTCTCTTCTTCATTGAATACCGGTATTACCAGTGAAAGCCAGGGATTGCTCATTAATCTTTTCCTGCAAGTACGGTTTTTATGGCTTCGACAACGCGCACGACATCGCTGTCCAGCATATCCGGAAACAGTGGCAACGAAAAGATTCGCTCAGAATTCCATTCCGTGTTGGGCAATACGCCAGCCGCCGTTGGTAGCTGCTCGCGATAATATTTCTGACCGTGCACCGCACGAAAATGCAGCCCGGCACCGATACCCAGTGTTTTCAGGCGTGCGATAAAATCATCACGGCTGATTCCGCAGGTGTCTATATCCAGGCGCACGACGAACAGATGCCAGGCGTGCTGCATGGGATAGTCGGGGACGTGTAGCGGTATCAGCTCGTCTACGTTAGCTAATTGTTTCAGGTACTGCGCAGACAACTCTGCGCGCCGCTGGTTCATTTCTGGCAGGCGCGCCAGCTGACCAATGCCCAGCACAGCGTTCATATCGGGCAAATTATACTTGAAACCGGGCTCCAGCACTTCGGCCTGAGGCGAGCGTCCCTGGGTTTCGCGGTCAAACGCATCCACCCCCAGACCGTGAAATTTCAGGCGGCGAATGCGTTCGGCCAGCGCGGCATCGTCGGTGCAGAACATGCCGCCTTCGCCGGTGGTGATGTTCTTGATCGGATGAAACGAAAAAATCGAGGTACCCTGCTGGCCGATCGGTTGCTGGCGATAATACGTTCCGGTGGCGTGAGCCGCGTCTTCGACCATGGGGATCTGGTGTTTCTCGGCCAGCGCGCGGATAGGCTCAAGATCCAGCGCGGCGCCGGCGAAATGCACCGGCACGATCAGCCGGGTGCGATCGCTGATCAGCGGCTCGATCAGCGCTGCGCTGGTCATCAGGGTGTCTTTTTCAATATCGACGAACACCGGGGTCGCGCCGCGAGCGACGATCATATTGACGGTCGACACCCAGGTCATCGAAGGCGTGATCACCTCATCGCCCGGCCCGATATCCATCGCGTGCATTAACAGGTGCATGCCCGCAGTCGCCGAGGTCAGCGCGATCGCGTGCTGGCAACCGGTGAAATCGCAGAACGCCTGCTCCAGCTCGGCAGCTTTGGCGCCCGTGGTAATCCAGCCCGATTGCAATACTTCAACCACAGCAGCAATTTCTTCGGCACGAATAGAAGGCCGGGAGAGCGGCAGAAATGGCATGGTTGTCCTCAAAGATGGATCTGAATAGCGAATGATAAATGTTTTGGAGAAATAAATCAGGAATGTCGGTTACCCGCGGCTGGCAGGTGTCTGGCTAAATCTCGATTTTAATAGTCTATCGTCGCGGTTACTGGCAGCAATACGGCTTTTTCGTTCGCCCTATTATCGGTATTTTTGGCAAAACCTACCGTTACCATTTGGCAAGTTAGGTCACGCGATAAGGGGTTCGGGAAGCAGGGCCATACCTTGCGATTCGGTAAGGTCGTGGAAAGCCGTACGTAAGGCAGGGAGTGACAGAATAGTGTTCGAGC
>CAYRNH010000243.1:0-3415 GCA_964425515.1 uncultured Thiotrichaceae bacterium
TGGGCAAATGGTGAAACCTTTCGAGGATGCCTTGTTCAAGTTGAAAAAGCCGGGTGATGTCAGTGATGTGGTAGAGACACAGTTTGGCCTGCATCTGATTAAGCTTGATGATATACGCAAGCAGAAACCGCTACCGCTGGCCAAGAAACGCGATTCGATTATTGCTCAATTGAAGCATGATGCTATCGGTGGGCTGTTCTACGATGCTTCCGAGAAAATGGCAAACACGTCATATGAAAATCCAGACAGCCTGGACGCAACCGCCAAAGCGATCGGCGTGCCTGTAAAAACGTCTGGATTAATGACTCGAACATCGGGTACCGGAATCGGGGCGAATCCGAAAGTGCGTGAGGCTGCGTTTTCAGGCCAGGTGCTGAACGATAACCTGAACAGTGACGTTATCGATCTGGGGTCCGATCATGTGGTGGTTCTGCGCGTGCATGAACACGTGCCTGCACGCAAACTGCCACTTGAAAAAGTGCGCGCGTCGCTGACTAAACAATTGCAGCACGAAAAAGCAGAGGCGCTGACCGTGACCAGAGCGCGTTATGTCAAGGATCAGATTATGGCAGGCAAACCTGCCAGTAGCTTTGTCGCAAAGGGCGTTAAACTGGATAAACCGATAACAATTAAACGCACCGACACTGGCAAGTTGAATCCTGCTGCTTTACAGCTGGCGTTTGAAATGACAAAGCCACAGGCGAACAAAGTAACCGCTGCTGAAACCGTTCTGGACGGTGCTGATGTGGCTGTGATTATTCTGCACAAGGTAGTGGTTCCGGAGAAAGTTACCAAGAGCCAGCTGGACGAAATCAAGCGTCGCAGGCAGTCTGATTTTGCTATAAGCGAATATAAAGCCGCGCTTGCTGAAATCAGCGCAGGATTTAAAATCGAGAAAAACAGCAAAGTACTGAAGCAATAAACTATCGCGCATGACGCTGCGTAGTGGTGTGCGTTTCTGTTAATGTTGTCAGGCACTGCCTGATAACTGCACACGAGATGGTGGTATGAAAAAGTTTCCTGCGTTGCTCATGCGTTCTCCACTCAAGTGGCCCTTGTACGGGCAAATACTTTTCGCGCTGTTGCTGGCCATTGTGGTGGGTGTCAGTTTTAGCAGTACCACCGAATTTTTCGGAATTCCACTTCTCAGTATCACTTCGTATTTCGGCAGTCTGTTCCTGAATGCCCTGAAAATGTTGATTGTTCCTTTGATTGTGTCTTCGATTATCGTCGGCATGATGGGGCTTGATGGCGATGCGCTGGGACGTCTCGGTGGTAAAACTTTACTTTATTACTTATCCACCAGTTTTGTTGCGATCCTGACTGGCCTGGTGCTGGTGAATATCATCCAGCCAGGACTGAGCTCCGGTGATGCGGCAAAAGACACCATTGGTCTGGCTAAATCTGCGAGCGAAATCATGCCGCATGTCACCGGGCATGGGATGGCGGATGTGGCGAATGTGTTTTTGCGCATGATACCGAGCAATATCGTTGCGGCGGCGGCCGATGGCCAGATGCTGGGGCTGATCTTTTTCAGTTTACTCTTCGGTTATTTTATTTCTAAACTGAAAAGTTCTCAGGCGACGGTACAAAAGCAGTTCTGGCAGGGTCTGCTGGACATCATGATGCAAATGACCGAACTGGTGATGAAGTTTTCACCCCTGGGTGTGTTTGCGCTGGTGTGCAAGGTGATTTTAATATCTGGCGTGGATGCCTTTGTACCACTGGCCTGGTTTTTCCTCACGGTTATTCTTGGCCTCGCATTGCATATGTTTGTCACTTTGCCGTTAATTCTCAGACTGGTGGCACGGGTCAGCCCGGCACGTCATTTCAAAGCGATGATGCCGGTGTTGCTGATGGCATTTTCTACCAGCTCCTCGTCGGCTACGTTGCCTGTGACTATGGACAGTGTTGAAACCCGTGCTGGCGTATCTAATCGCGTGGTAGGCTTCACGCTGCCGCTGGGCGCTACGGTCAATATGGATGGTACCGCCCTGTACGAGTGTGTGGCCGCCATGTTCATTGCCCAGGCTTATGGTCTGCATCTGTCGTTCGCAACACAATTTACTGTGGTGGTGATTGCATTGCTAACGTCGATCGGTGTCGCGGGTATACCCTCGGCCAGTCTGGTGGCGATTGGTGTCATCCTCGGCGCGATCGGTCTGCCACTCGAAGGTATAGGTCTGATTATGGTGGTCGATCGGGTGCTAGATATGTGTCGCACCGCAGTCAATGTATTCAGCGATACCTGTTGTGCGGTGACGATTGCCCGGCTGGAAGGTGAGAAAGGGGTGTTGCAAGAAGCCGCCAGCGGCTGAGGTCTGGCGGCTCCGTAATCACTCTTCCTTGCTAAGCGTGCCCATCAGCCCGGAGGTGTGATATCCAGCGTCAACATAGGTGACTTCACCGGTGATACCGCTGGCCAGGTTCGAGCACAGAAAGGCGGCGCAGTTACCGACTTCTTCGATCGTGATATTACGGTGCAGTGGCGCGCTTTGTTCCACGTGTTCCAGTATGGTGCTGAAGCCGGAGATGCCTTTGGCAGCCAGGGTTTTGATCGGCCCGGCGGAGATCGCATTCACGCGAATACCTTCCGATCCCAGAGAATGCGCCAGATAGCGTACATTGGCCTCAAGACTGGCCTTGGCCAGGCCCATGACGTTGTAGCCGGGGAAAGCACGTACCGCGCCGAGATAGCTCAGTGTCAGGATAGCGGCATCACCACGATTTTGCATCATGTGTCGGCCGGCCTTGGCGATCGCGGCCAGGCTGTAGGAGCTGATATCGTGAGCCTTGCTGAAACCTTCGCGGGTCAGGTTGTCGAGATAGTCACCTTCCAGCATTTCCTTGGGTGCGAATGCGACCGAGTGAATGATGATATCGAGTGATTCCCAGTAGTCATCGAGTTTTTCAAAGACAGCTTCAATTTGAGCATCGTCTTCCACATCGCAGGGCAACACAATATCAGAGTCGCATTCGCCGGCCAGTTTCTCAACGCGTTCGCGCAGGCGCTCACCCATGTAGGTAAATGCCAGTTCGGCGCCTTCACGATGCATGGCCTTGGCGATGCCCCAGGCGATCGAGCGGTTGCTGGCAACACCAAAGATCAGTGCGCGTTTACCTGTCATAAAGCCCATATTGTGTCTCCCTAAATAAAGTACTGTAAACTTGGACGACCTGACGTCGCCGCAATCTTCAATACTGGCGGATTATACAGAGAAACAGGAAAAACACTATGCGACAGCTGAACTCGTTAGACTCTGACTGTCTCAGAACTTTATTACTGGATTACCTACATATCGCATAGCCCCGGCAGCCCAGAATCCATGAATACTCCAGTCACCAGATATCTTGCGGTCATTATTGCGGCCTTATCATTGTTGCTTAGTCAGAATACCTGGGCAGCTTATTCCAT
>CAYRNH010000244.1:0-3393 GCA_964425515.1 uncultured Thiotrichaceae bacterium
GTTTGTAACAGCGGGTGGTCGGGATGATGGGTCTGGACGATGACCTCGCCGGGTTTTTCCGCGCGTCCGGCGCGGCCCGCGACCTGGATGATTAGCTGTGCCAGGTGTTCGGCCGCGCGAAAATCGGTGCTGTGCAAGGACTGGTCCGCATCGAGCACCGCGACCAGTGTCAGGTTGGGAAAATCATGGCCCTTGGCGAGCATCTGGGTGCCGACCAGAATACCGCTTTCACCACTGTGCGCATCAGCCAGTTTTTCCTGCAGGCTGCCCTTGCGTCGTGTGGTGTCGCGATCGATACGGCTGATCGTGGTTTCCGGGAACAGGGTGCGCAAATGGTTTTCGATGCGCTCGGTGCCGGCACCGATGGCCACCAGTTCGCTGCTACCACAGTCGCCACAGACCCGTGGCGCCCGCGTTTCAGCGCCGCAGTGGTGGCAGTGCAGCTGTTGTTTGTGCTGGTGATAGGTCATGTGTGCGTCGCAACGCGCGCATTGTGTGGTCCAGCCGCAGGCGTGACAGAGCAATAATGGCGCAAAGCCGCGCCGGTTGAGAAACAGCAATACCTGGCCCTGATTCTGCAAATGCTGCTTGATGCGATCGACCAGCAGTGCGGACAGGCCTTCTTCCAGCTTCTGTTTGCGCAGATCCATCAGATCGATGCGCACCTTGCGACTGTTGCCCGCACGCTGGGTCAGTTTGTGCAGGGCGTAACGCTGGCGCGCAACATTGTGCAGGCTTTCCAGCGAAGGTGTAGCGGAACCCAGTACCACCGGGATGTTGGCTTTGTGTGCACGCACCAGTGCGAGATCGCGTGCGTTGTAACGAAAACCGTCCTGCTGTTTGTAGGAACCATCGTGCTCTTCGTCGAGCACGATCAGTCCAAGCTGTGGCAATGGAGTGAAAATGGCCGAGCGCGTGCCGATCAGCAATCGTGCTTCACCACTGGCACAGGCCTGCCAGGCGGCGAAGCGCTGGCTGTCGTTCAGCGCTGAATGCAGCATTGCCACCGGTACTGCAAACCGTTTTTGAAAACGCTGGCTGAGCTGCGGGGTGAGGCTGATCTCGGGCACCAGCACCAGTACCTGTTGGCCGGCGGCGAGTACCGCTTCGGCCAGCGCCAGGTAGACTTCGGTTTTGCCGCTGCCGGTGATGCCGTGCAGCAGATGAATTTTGTGTTCGCCGAGGTCGGCCCTGATTTTGTCGACACTGTCCTGTTGCTCGCTGTTGAGCTCGGGCGCCGAATCATTTTCTGCCAGCGCGGGCGCGAGTGCCGAACGCTGTTGTTCGATCACCAGGTTTTTTTCCAGCAGAGCGCGCATCGCATTGCGCCAGTTGTCGGTGAGCGCATTGAGCTGATCCGCATCCAGTCCTTCGGCATGCTGGTTTAGTAATTGCAGCAGTTGTAGCTGTTTGGGTGCGCGTTTTAGCAAGGCGGTAATGATGGCATCATCAGCTTGCACAGTCGCCTGCCAGCTGCTCAGGCTGATCGCGGTATTATCGCGGCCTTCACGCAGCTGGGCAGGCAGGGCTGCACTGATCACTTCGCCCAGCGGATGGTGGTAATAACCGGCCGCCCATTGCAGAATATCGAGCAGTTCGTTGCCCAGAACCGGTTCGCTATCCAGCAGCGCGAGCAGCGGCTTGAGTTTGTTTGCTGGATATTCGCTATGACTGCGCAGTTCGAGTGCAAGGCCAATAAGTTGCTGGCGACCGAAGGGCACGCGCACCCGGCATCCCGGACGTATCTGCTCAGGATCGATCCCGGCCGGGATCAGATAATCAAAACTGCCGTACAACGGTGTGGGCACGGCAACGCGGAGAATACGTTTTGTAGCCGGGGTTGCAGGCGGCAGATTGGACTCATGGCTGGAGGTGACAGGCTTCATTCGAGCTGAATTTAGGTCGATGGCGTAGATGTTGGGTGAGTTCAGAATGGCACGATTCTACCCGTCTATGCAGAGAGTGTTTGAAATTTCAGCAAATAACAGAGCATGTGCTCAAAAAGTGTGCACTACACTCGGAACGGGTATTCAATCCTGTGGATAAGTCTGTGGAAACTCAATGTGCTGGCGACTGAACCGGGGTCGAGCTTGTGGATAAATTAAATATAAAATATTTTTTTTTAATATATTAGTTTAATTTAATCAATGAGATGCAAGATGTGACACTGGTATTACAGAATAAAACAAGGTTTCAAATTACATAAACCGGCTTGACAAATGCATGTGTATAACTGGCTATCTAGCTTTGATCGGGTGTTTCAAGTTAACGTCTATTCTTAACAAAAAATTTAACTACTCATGGTTAAGTCACTAAAATCTCTGGAAGAATCCATACTTACTCACATTTTCTGTGGATAACTCTGTGGATGGTTTCATATTTTGTTCACAAACTATGTGAAAAAAACGCTAATTTGTTTGATTGGTTAAAATTTAACCATTAATAATAACTATTTATAAAACAAATAGTTAAAAAAGTTTTGTGGTTGTTTTTGAGTGTATAAACGACTCAAAACGAGTTCACAATAAGAATATTAGTGTCTTATAAATTGCTTGTGTAAAACTATTCCGCTCACCCTAGGCAGAACAATGAGTTAGCCGAACAATGCTGGAGGCGCTGGCATCGTTTCGATTTTTTTCAGCGTGCTGGCGGCGGTCGCTCCGTGCTTTGATAAGCTAGGCGCATGGACTTCTGGCAGCATCTCGAAACACAAATCTCCCAGGCGAGTGGGCAGGCATTTAGTCTTGCTCAGCATCAAAATATTGCTGGCGGTTGTATCAATCAGGCGAATCACATCGTTGGTGTTGATGCGTCGGAATATTTTATCAAATTCAACCGCGCTGCCTTGCTGCCGATGTTCGAAGCCGAGGCGCAGGCGCTGAGTGAAATCGCCAGCAGCCAGAGCGTGCGCGTGCCCCAGCCGATTTGCAGCGGCGTGCATGACGACAGGTCTTACCTGGTGATGGAATACCTGCCGCTTTCAGGTGGTGCGGATATGTCATTGTTTGGAGAACAGCTTGCGGCCATGCATCGCAACTGTGCCGCACAATTTGGCTGGACGATTGATAACACCATAGGTTCAACACCGCAGCCCAATCAGCAGACGCACGACTGGATAGTTTTCTGGCGCGAACAACGTCTGGGTTTTCAGCTCGAGCTGGCATCGCGCAATGGTTATCGCGGTGAACTGCAACGCAAGGGCGAGCGGCTGCTGGCTGATTTCCCTGTTCTGTTTGCCAGCTACACACCGCAGGCTTCGATGCTGCACGGTGATCTGTGGAGCGGAAACTATGGCGGTCTTGCGGGTGGTGAGCCGGTGATATTCGATCCGGCCACGTATTATGGTGATCGCGAAACCGATCTGGCGATGACCACGCTGTTTGGTGGTTTTGG
>CAYRNH010000245.1:0-3382 GCA_964425515.1 uncultured Thiotrichaceae bacterium
AACGCTATTGAAACACTGGCGCGGGCGTCTGCGCTGCCGGTGATAAACCTGTTCACGCCATTACAGGATATTATTGCGACGATTACACGGCTGCAGCCTGATCTTATTCTGGTGTCCTGTTACGCCAGAAAACTCCCGCAGACACTACTGGATATTCCTGCGCTCGGCAGTTTTAATTTTCATCCTTCATTGCTGCCTGCATATCGTGGGCCGGCGCCCGTGTTCTGGCAGTTTCGCGACGGGATTTCCGAATTCGGTGTTACGCTGCATCGCATGACCCAGTCTATGGACGCGGGTGAAATCGCCGCGCAGAGCACAGTCATGATGCCAGATGGTGTTACTCAGGACCGAGCGCACCAGCTGCTGGCCGAGGCCTATGTGGAATGTTTGCCTGATTTTTTATCTGCTGTCGCCAGTGGTTCATTGCACGCCTGCGAACAGAATGAATCCGAGATGAGTTATCAGAGTTTTCCGATGATAGATGATTTCAGGGTCGATACCGACTGGTCGGCAAAACGGATTTTTAATTTTATCTGTGCGACTGCGCACTATGGCGCAGTCTATCCCTGTGCGATTGCAGGCACCGATTACCGTTTGCGCAGTGTGCTGGGCTATAGCGAGCAACAATTACCCGATGATGAGTGTGTGATTGATGGCGACACGATCCAGATGGCCTGCAATCCCGGCGTGTTACTGGCAAGGCTGGCTCATGATTGAGGCAAGCAGGAAGCGCAGACGAAAAACCTATATAATGTGTCTCCAACACAACCCGCGGAAATTATTTTGAAACAACTGCAATCCTACCAACTGATCGAAACCCGTTTACAGGAAAAGCTGGATAACGGTACCACGCGCTGCAACCTGTGTTTGTGGCGCTGCAAAATCGGTCATGGTCAGCGCGGTTTCTGTCAGGCGCACGTGAATCGTAACGGCACGCTGTATAACCTGTCGTACGGTATTTTGTCATCGGTCGATATCGATACCATCGAAAGCAAACCGGTGAAGCATTACCGTCCCGGCAGTCGAGTGATGTCGGTGGGCAGCTACGGTTGCAGTTTTCGCTGTGGCGGCTGTCACAATCTGGAAATTTCCTGGGGCGTGGATGCGCTGGATGATCTTGCCCGCGGCGAATCCAAAGAAGCCTGGGTGACACCGCAAAAGCTGATCGAAGCCGCGCAAAATGCGGGTGTCGATGGCATTGCCTTTACGTATTCCGAGCCTGCGGTGTGGCTGGAATATGTGCTCGATGTCTGCGAGCTGGCGCATCAGGCCGGCTTGTACACAGTGTATGTATCCAACAGCTTTATCACCGACGAGGCGCTGGAACTGGTGGCGCCGCATCTGGACGTGATGTGTTCTGATATCAAGAGCATGCGCGATGAATTTTATAAAGAGATATGCAGACCGGCGAAAGTCAGCCAGGTGCTGGGGTCGATCAAAAAAGCCCACGAGCTGGGCATTCATGTTGAAACCCGCACCAATATTATCCCCGGCAAGAATGATGACCCGGCCGAGCACTATGAAATCGCCTGCTGGGTGCGCGATAATCTGGGCATTGACAGCCCATGGCATATCACCAAATTTTTCCCGGCCTACCAGCTCAGTGATGTGCCGCCAACCCCCGACGCCAGCCTGTATGCGGCCGAGGCCGAAGCAAAACGTGCCGGGCTGGAAAATGTTTACGTGTATAATGACAAGGGCTGTGATTGTGCTGCCGAGAATCGCAGCATTGATTTCTATCTCAACACACCCGCGGAAGAGCTGCACCAGGTAAAGAAGTGTGCCGCAGACTGTTGTGACAGCGAAGGCGTGTTACTGAAAAAATACGAAACCTGATTGCGGATTTGACACGCGATCGTAATGACTAATGTTTAGCAAGAGGGTGATATGACGAGGATGGTAAATTGTGTTGTGCTGAAAGTTGAAGCCGAAGGCATGGAGCGTCCACCGCATCCGGGTGAGCTCGGGCAGCGCATTTTTGAAAATGTTTCCCAGGAAGGCTGGAAACAATGGCTGGATCGTCTCACGACCATTATTAATGAAAATGCATTGAACACAGCTGACCCTGCCAATATCGAGCTGATCGAAAAACACATGCTGGGCTTTTTCTTTGGTGAAGGTGATTACGGTCAGGCACCTGCAGGTTTTAAAGAAGGCGGTGGTGGTGGCGGCAAAAAATAAGGCCGCGCCTGGCTTGCTTGAGCGAATATGAAGTTACACATAAAATGCCGCGTCAGCGGCATTTTTTATTTGAACGTATTCGTGGTGCAGGTGTTGAGGCACTGGAATACTCGACGTATCCATGTGCCTTGTTCTTCGGATTACAGCACCGGCTTACAACGACCCGCTAACGTGCCTACCTTGCAAAGTTCTTTGTTTGTGATAAAGAAGTATGCTCACATAGAAAACATAGCATCTAAATCATGTTTTGAGTATGCTTTAAAAGCGAGCATTGTATCCGTTTTTTCAACACCATCCACTTTAACAAGTTTGTTTGTAACCAGTTCAGCAAGCTCGTCATTTGTTTTGACTCGTGCCATAAGAACCAGGTCATAATTGCCAGTTACAGAGTACACCTCGGAAATGCCCGGTATGTCGGCTAATTGCTCAGCTACCTCATTAACTTTGTCTCTTTTAACATTTAATAGAATGATAGATGTGACCATGCTTGCTGCTCCTGTAATTGATTTAATTTTTGTTTTTCATATAACGTCATTTCGTAGGTTGGAGTGACGAAGAAACGCCAACGGAACGGATAATGTTGGGATTCGTTTGCTTCTCTCACCTGACGGCTGAAAAATACTGCATCAGTGGTATTTTTTATTTCTAAATCTATTCCAGATTATTTGTCCGCAAAAAAATCCACCAGGTCCAGGTAACAGGTTTCATTGTCGGATATTGAATTGTGATCGACATCCTTGATCTGTTTCATGGTAAGTAATGCCGGTTTGATGTGCGCTGCCAGGTTCCGGGTAGAGGCGGCTGGAATGGTTTGATCATTTTCGGCGGACAGAATTAATACCGGGGCAGAAATCCTGTTGGCGTATTTCCAGGATTCGTATTTGTCACGCAACAAAATTCCGACCGGAAATATCGGGTAGTGCACTTTGGCAACATTGACAATGCTGTCATACGGTGTGATCAGGGCGACTTTGTTCACAGGTCGGTGCGCGGCGACGTAGACTGCGATGCCGCTGCCCAGGCTTTTTCCGATCAAATCGATGCGCTTGTGTTCAGGTTTTATTTTGTCGAATATGGCTAGCGCATCTGCGAACAGTGATTTTTCGGTTGGATGGCCATCGCTTTCGCCGTAACCGCGATAGTTAATAAAATATAAGGTGTGCGCGGGAAACAACAGTTTGAAATTGTGTATGTATTCATC
>CAYRNH010000246.1:0-3371 GCA_964425515.1 uncultured Thiotrichaceae bacterium
GATAATGATTGCGATAGGTCGGTAGTTCTTCTTCATACAGACGGCCACGCGATTCGCGATCGTTGCAGGCGTAGGGCTGGAGCTGTCCGCGGTAGCCGGTGTAGTGTTCAGACATAACTGCTCTGAATGGCTTCGCGTAACTGTGTTTCGGTGTAGTCATTGGTGACCATTGCGCTGCCTATGTCTTTCATCAGCACCAGTCGCAGCACGCCATCGAGTACTTTTTTGTCTACCGACATCAGTTCGATGAACTGGTCGACCGAGAGATCAGACGGTGCCTGCACGGGTAATTTGGCGCGACGAATCTGGTCGATCACCGCTTTAGTTTGATCAGCGTCCAGCCAGCCCAGAATCTGCGAAAGTCGTGCAGCCATCGCCATGCCAGCGCCCACTGCTTCACCGTGTAGCCACTGGCCGTAGCCCATGCCGTTTTCAATCGCGTGGCCAAAGGTGTGGCCAAGATTAAGCAGGGCGCGTTGGCCGCTTTCGCGTTCGTCTGCGGCCACCACATCGGCCTTGACCTGGCAGGACACTTCGATGGCGTAGGCCAGTGCCCGCGGGTCGCGTCGCAGTAGCGCATCGAGGTTGTCGTTGATCCAGTCAAAGAAGGAGCGATCATGGATCAGGCCGTATTTGATGATTTCGGCGAGCCCGGCACAAAGTTCGCGCTCGGGCAGGGTATTTAATGTGCTGGTATCAGCGATCACCGCGCGTGGCTGGTAGAAAGCGCCGATCATGTTCTTGCCCAGTGCGTGATTGACCCCGGTTTTGCCGCCCACCGAAGAATCCACCTGTGATAGCAGGGTGGTGGGGATCTGGATCAGGTTGACCCCACGCTGGTAGCTGGCGGCAGCAAAACCGGCCATATCGCCGACCACACCGCCTCCGAGCGCGATAATGGTGGTGTTGCGATCCAGATGATGGTTCAGGCAGGCGTCATAAATCCGGTTGAGCACGTCGAGATTTTTGTATTCTTCGCCATCGGGCAGGATCACGCTCTCATGGCGGATACCGCTGAGCATGGCGCTGACCTTGCTGAGATATAAAGGCGCCACGGTTTCATTGCTGACAATCAGCGCGGATTTGCCAGGGATGTGTTTTTGTAGCAGCGCGCTCTGGCCGAGCAGGGCGTCGCCTATATAGATCGGGTAGCTGCGCTCACCGAGGTCAACAGTCAGTTGTTTCATGTATTGCTAGCCGCAGAATCAGGATTGAGAGCCGTTTTCGTTCAGATGGTCGATCTGGCTAATGATAGCCTGTATCACGTTGCGTATCGAGGTGTTGCTGGTGTCGACAGTGAAATTTGCAGTTTCGCGGTACAGTGGCTCGCGTTGTTCCATGATGCGTTTGAGTACGGTGTGTGGATCCTGCCCGCTGTGTAATAGAGGACGGTTTTGATCTTTGCTGGTGCGCTCAACCAGAGATTTGAGGTCACTGTGTAAATAAATTACCAGGCCGCGTTGCGCCAGTGCCTTACGGTTGTCAGCATTGAGTATCACACCGCCGCCGGTGGCCAGCACCAGATTGTCCTGCAAAGTCAGTTCGTCGATGACTGCCTGCTCGCGTTTGCGAAAACCGTCTTCGCCTTCTTTTTCGAATATCAGCGGAATATCCGCACCGGTGCGCTCTTCTATAACGCGGTCGCTATCGAGAAACTGCATGCCCAGTTTACGCGCGAGCTGGCGACCGATCGTGGTTTTGCCGGCCCCCATGGGGCCGACCAGAAAAATGTTGAAATGTTTGTTTTCCATAAAAAACGGCCTGTAAACAGGCCGTTAGTGTATCAGAGACAATGGGTCTCGTTTAGTTGATCGTGAAAGGTATCTGGACTGTGGTTGTTGCCGCCGGTGCCGGTGCCGTCACTGTCACGGTGAATATAACGTTTTCGGGTAGAGTGGTAGGTGTGGGGGCTGTGTATGTAAACACGGCTCCCGATAGACCCGCACTTGTTGTTATAGAAGCGGGATCAAAGGTTCCATCGGTAGCTTTTATTGCGATGGTGGTGCCATCCGGCATCGGAACGTTGTTTAAATTATCCAGTACCGCGAATTTTACCTGAACAATGGATCCCTGCGTAATTTGCGTATTGGGTGTCGTAAATGTAATAGTACCTGATGCCGTCGTCGTATATTGAGGAGCAGGTGAAAACGTCGTAACTATCTTATTCCCATCAGCAAAACCGTCAGCTTCGTAGAAATTCCGTGTCGTCCAGATATCCAGCTGTCTTCGGTCACAGACTGTTACATCACCCACGCATTGTGTGCCGGTGTATATCCCACTGGGTTTATCCCATACGCCGTTGTGATTTTCGTCAATAAACTGCTCGGCGCCTGCGTCGTAACTGCCGTTTTCATTGCTGTCCACATAGGGCTCGGAAATGTCAGTAAAGGTTTCACCCAGATCGTATTTGTCGTTGCCATTAACATCGAGGAAAGATTCTTCACCCCTGGTGTAGGCGATGACATGGACGATGCCATTGGCAGATTTGGGATTCTGGCTTCTCCATGTCACGGTACAGGCGCCAGCGGTTGTGGTGCAGGACTTGGTGACGAACGCCCCGGCATCGGTTAGAAAGTAAACAACCGTTTTATCGGGAACCGCATAGTTATGTCTGTCAGCGACATAAACAGAAATGGTATTTTCAACATCGTTCACATTAGGATTTTGGCCTTCAACAGAAATTGTGCTTGTAGAAAGAGTAAAGCTATCCTGATCAGGAATACCGGTTGGAGCGCCAACAGCAGGTGGCGGGGTGTACGGACTGCCGCCATTGCTGCTACTGCTGCATCCCAGAAGCATGGCTGAACAAAAGGTTATCACCATTAAAGTGTTGAGCTGATTTTTCATGTATCTGTTCCTGTAATAATCCGCATCTAGAGAGAAAGTGACTCTTTCAGAATTTTAGGTGTGACAAAGATCAGCAGTTCAGCTTTTTCATTATCAACCAGCGTGTGCTTGAAGAAATAGCCGATCAATGGCAGATCGCCCAGGAACGGTACCTTGTCTACTGAGTTACGTGTGGTCTGCTCGTAGATACCACCCAGTACGATGGTGTCCGCATTGTTCACCAGAACCTGAGTGCCGACTTCACGTGTGTCTATGCTAGGAATACCCGCGAAGATCTGGCCCACAGCGTCTTTCTTGACCGAAAGATCCATGATGATTTTATCGTCTGGAGTAATGTGTGGCGTCACCTTAATACTCAGTACAGCTTTTTTGAATTCCACCTGGGTCGCGCCACTGGACGAGGCTGACAGATATGGAATTTCGACACCTTGCTCGATGAAGGCTTCATGGCGATCGGATGTGACCACACGTGGGCTGGAGATAATCTCACCCTTGTTCTCAGCCTGCAGTGCCGAAATTTCAAG